>QMVQ01000018.1 GCA_003661185.1 Candidatus Alkanophagales archaeon
CTGGTTATTGTTTGATTGACTGAGGCAGATGCCATAACCATCGTTCGATATGATATTGTTAATAATGATGTTATTGCTTGAATATACATGAACTCCTGCTTCTGGAAAACCTGCTGCCCCACCTGAATTTCTTACAGTAAATCCTTCAATCCTGACGCCATCTGCATCTAAGCGGATGACATCACCGCGTCCTCCACTATCAATGATACAATTAGCGGGGCCGTTTTCCGATTTCAATGTTAGTTGCTTTACACGCACCCTCACATTCTCGTAATAGATTCCATCCCTCACAACAATCGTATCTCCAGCAGAAGCATTGTCCACCGCCCATTGGATTTTTGCGTAGTCATCAGGCACGTAGATCGTCCTCGCAGACGCTACACCCGCGAAAGCGAGGAAGGACAGCACCAGTAAGAGGCAAAGCAAGGCTTTACTCTCCATCTCCATCCCCAGGTTTTTTTCATTTAAAAATTTTTCTCTAAACTTACCAGCATTAAGAATGCCCACCCGTCCCCGCCGCCGGCGCGGTTCGCCACGAGGAGAATGGGAATCAACACCTTCGACACCCGCTCAAAGGAGACAACCCGCAGATAACTAAACATATGGGTGTGAGGCGAAACGAGACTACATGACTTATCCCCTCTGCATCGGGTCTAAAGAGAGCCTGCCACCACATCCACAACACCACAATGCAATACCTGAGATTCAACGAACCTTCATAAGGGAGCACCCGCAATCCTCGATGGCGCCCCGCGGCTACAAGCTGATATGCCTCGAAATTTCGCATAGACAAAATCATTAAGCGGACAAGCTAAATACCCATGAACATTAAATAAAAAGGATGCAAGCGATACTGGCACTTGAGGACGGCACGCTCGTGGAGGGCGAGGGCTTCGGCTACCCGAAGGTTGCGACCGGCGAGCTTGTGTTCGCAACGCCGATTACGGGCTATGAGGAAGCACTGACCGACCCCTCCTACAAAGGGCAAATTCTCATGCTCACGTATCCGCTCATTGGGAACTACGGGGTCAGCGGCGCCAGATTCCAATCAGATGGGATAAAAGTGGAGGGCTTCGTCGTCCGTGAGATATGCGAGCGCCCGTCGCACTACAAGTCGAAGACGACTATAGACGAGTTTTTGCACTCGGAGGGAGTCCCTGGAATCTGTGAAGTGGATACAAGGATGCTCACGATAAAGACGAGGCATTACGGAACGATGAAAGCATGTCTCATCGTGAAGGAGGAATTAAGCGACGCCGACAGAGAAAAAGCGCTGGAGCTTGCAAAGACGCAGCCTGACATCTCGGAGCTCGACTTGATAGAGCAGGTAACTTGCCGAAAGCCTTACAGAATTAAAGGCTCTGGAAAGAGAATTGCGGTGCTGGACATGGGCATCAAGCATAACATCCTGAAGAGTTTAGAGCGGCGTAATCTCGACATTTGCGTGTTCCCGGCGGGGACGCCCCCCTCCGAGATCGAGAGCGTGGAGCCCTCCGCCATCCTGCTTTCCAACGGTCCCGGCGACCCTCAGCGCGGGAAGAACGCCATAAACGTCGTAAAGCATTTCTTGGGGCGGCTTCCGATATTTGGGATATGCTTAGGACATCAGATAATAGCGTTAGCGCTGGGCGCCTCCACATACAAGCTGAAGTTCGGGCATCGGGGCGCAAACCAGCCCGTCAAGGACTTCGAGCTCGGAAAGGTATTTATAACGTCACAGAACCATGGCTTCGCTGCCGCCGAAGAGTCGTTGGCAAACGCCGAGGAAGGGACGCGGGTTACACAAATAAACGCCAACGACCTGACAGTTGAGGGCTTGGAAAACCAATATTTGGGCGTTTACTGTGTGCAGTATCATCCTGAGGCGAGCCCCGGGCCTTGGGATACCGAACGCCTTTTCTTCGACAGACTCGTCAGGACCGTAGAGGCGTGGCATTAGTCCTTATGAGCGCGGACTTCGGCATCGGTTTCTCCGTCGTGCGAAATACTGCTCGTTAGCGTGCGTCAAAGCGTCTTAGCGGTTCAGATGCGCTTCCGCCGCATCACAGCGAGCGCAAAGGCGACTACGCAGACTGCAACCTCAAAGCCGGACGGCGTCGGGCTGCGGTTCGCCGCTGGCGCCGACGGTAGCGTCACTGTTGGTGTTGCTGTTGCCGCAGACGGTGTTCCCTCTACCGTCGTCGTCACGGCGGCTTCTGCCACAATTTTCTCGGCTAAATCTTTGATGTCTTCTGCTGAACTTTTAATTTCCTCCGCAAGAGTTCTGATTTCTGAGGTGGGAACTTCGATTTCCCCGACAAGGCTCTTGACGTCTTCGGCGAGAGTCACTATCTCCTCAGCTTGAGACTCAGCAGCGGGGTCGGCTCCCGCAACGTCCTCGGCTAAAGCCTCGATATCCCCAGCCAACGCCTCAATCTCAGCGATTAATCCCTCAATATCTTCAACTGAAGCCTGAACGCTCGTAGCCGCCACCTTAACCTCAGCGCTCAACTCAATGATGCTCGTCGCCGAGGTCTCAGTATCAGCCGCTGCAACCGCAGATGCTAAGACTGTCGGAGCTACGAGGGCTAATACGCAACACGTAAGCGCAACTAAATGCGTCATGCTCTTATTCTTTCGGTCTTCACTTTTAACGGTAATGTTATTTCCGAGAACTGTCATCAAAATTTTAATGCCGAGTGTTACCTTCGTGGGCAAGGTTCTGAGGGCGCTGCCGTCGGCGGGCGGCGAGGGCGTCAGAAGCCTAATCCTCGCAAATGAGTGTGGTTACGTCCGTGCTTTCTTCCGAGACGAAAAGGTGGAGCTTCTTGATGGAATAAACGTTGGCGACGTCCTCCTCATTGAAAACGCTTACGTCGGCAAAAAAGCGACGAAAACCATCAGAGTTGGCAAATACGCAAAGGTCAAAAAGCTTGACTTGGACGTTAAGGCATTGCGGGACGTCAGAGCCACGTATATCACGACGCTTGCTGTTGCCCGTCCTGAAAGCAACCACGTCTGCGTCGCCGGCATCGACGAACATGGAAACTGGCTTCGCCTTCAGTCGATTTATGAGGAGGACATCTTCTCACATGGCGGCAGCGAGCCGAATTTCAGAAACTTCTACGTCTCTAAAGTTTACGTGGACGAGTGGCACGGCAGAAACCCACGGTTGGAAGACCGCTTTTTCATTTTCGGTGAGGGTGTCGTCAGGGAGCTGAATGATGAGGAGAAGAAGAAGTTTTTAGAAGAGCATTTGGACAGGTCGGTGGACGCCGTCTTCAAGAGCGGGCGGACACTTGGGCTTATAAAGCCGAAGATTCTGCGGGCTTACGAAGACCGCCGTCGTGGGGGGCGGAGCTACGGGCAATATATAAAATTTGACTTCAGGGACGGCACCGGTAGGCTCTTCCGGCGTTGGTCGTGCCGCTGTCTCGCATTCTACGACTTCTGGAATGATTTCAAGAGGCAGAAACGCCTCTTCTTCGGCTACCGCATGTTAAGGTTTCTACGAAAACATGATGTTTACTTCTGCATCGGGCTGACGCACTCGGACTACGGCTTCAAAAACCTTGAATACGGGGCGTTCCCAATGGTTGTCGGCGTGCATGTCATTTGATGCGTTGTGCGGCTCGCTCGTGCTTGGTGTCGGCACCGCTGACGTCAGCAAGGCTCGATGGTGGACGGCGGCTTCGATGAGATTGCGTAGGCGACCCACGTAACGCCTTTGACCTCGTTAGTTATTCTTCGGCTGATGTTTTCGAGCACGCCATACGGCAGTCTGGCGAAGTCGGCGGTCATCGCCTCTACGGACTCGACGACACGCACGATGACGACGTGTCCGAGAACTCGCTCGTCGCCGAGGACGCCTGTCGCAAGGTCGTCGCCGACGATTGCGAACGCTTGCCAGACCTTATCATACCAGCCGCTCCTCCGCAGCTCCTCCTCGACGATGAACGAAGCTTCCCTGCAAATCCGCAGCTTCTCCTCAGTAACCTCGCCAATAATGCGGGCGGCGAGCCCCGGACCGGGGAACGGATGCCGCTTTATTATCTCCTCAGGGAGCCCCAATTCCTTTGCTATTTCTTTAACTTCGTCCTTGTAGAGGTCCTTTATCGGCTCTACGAGCTTGAGGTTCATCTTCTTGGGGAGCGCTGCCACGTTGTGGTGTGATTTTATCCTCGACGCCCGCCTGCCACTTTGCGCTCGTGCACTTTCAATTCTGTCAGGGTAGATGGTGCCCTGAGCGAGAAAATCCACCTTGCCAAGCTTCCGGGCTTCCTCCTCGAAGACACGGATGAACTCCTCGCCGATAATCCAGCGCTTCTCCTCAGGGTCGCTCACGCCGCGTAGTCGTCGCATGAAACGCTCCCTCGCATCAACGTGCACGACTCGCAGCTTCAGCTTTTTAAAAGTTTCCAGGAGCTCTTCAGTCTCGTTTTTCCGCATGAGCCCGTGATCCACATAAATGCAGGTCAGGTTCTCGCCGACCGCCTTGTGCACAAGGAGCGCCGTCGTTGTGGAGTCAATGCCTCCGCTGAGCGCGCAGATTACCTTCCCGTCGCCGACCTCTCTTTTGACCTCTTCGATGGCACGCCGCACGAAGCCCTTAAGTTCCCAGTTGCGCTGCAAGCCGCAAACTCGAAACAGGAAATTCCCAATAATTTCTTTGCCGCTCTCGGTGTGATGCACTTCGGGGTGGAACTGCACGCCGTAAATGCGGTCGGCGAGGCGGAAAGCAGCGAGCGGCGAGTGCTCGGTGTGCCCAAGAACTTCAGAATTTGGTAACGATTCTATCCTGTCGCTGTGCGACATCCAGACCGTTAATTTCTTGCGTATGCCATGAAACAGCTCGTCTTCACGGTCCACGAAAAACTCGGTTCTGCCGAACTCTCTTTGCTCCGCCCGCCGCACGACGCCGCCTTTGAGGTGTGCGATGAGCTGCGCACCATAGCAAATTCCTAAAATCGGGACGCCGAGCTTGAAGACCTCGAGGTCGCACATCGGTGCATCGCGCTCATAAACGCTCTTCGGACCGCCTGAGAAGATTATTGCTTGTGTCCCCCCCTCTACAAGACTCTCAGCGGAAACGTCGTGCGGGAAGAGCTCGGAATACACGCCAAGCTCTCTACACCTCCTGACGATGAGATGCGCATACTGCCCGCCGAAGTCCAGCACCGCGACCTTCTGCCGCATGCCCTGCTCCATCCTGTCAAATTCGTCTCCCGGAGTTAAAATGGTGCTGCTCATCGGACACGCTTTGCCCGCGCCTAACGAAAAGATATAAATCATGTTTTTCCATTATCTATAGTTGTGCCCCATGGGCCTTTGGGGTGGTAAAAATGGGCGGTTTATGTGAGTTGTGTGGGAAAGGAGATGCTGTGAACGAATGCAGCGAATGTGGCGCCAAAATATGCGACTCCTGCACGAAAGAGGTATCTTACGAGGAATTTCACCCCGGATACAGGATGAAAGGCGAATCCTTTATAGGAGCGATGAGTGAGGGTGTTGTGAGGAAAAAATTGTGTCTGAAGTGCTTTGAGGAAGTAGATTTGTTGGGGTGACGTTTTTGTTGCCTAATTCTCGGAACGATTTAGATACTCCCGTGGCGACTGTCGGGAAGACTTCGGTGCGGATATGCGATGTCGTGAGGGATGTAAGAGGAATAGAAAGCATCGTGAAACGAGCGATAGAAGACCCGGACTTCGGGTGGCCCGAGCGGAGGCTGCAGCAAGTCGAATGTCATTTGCACATCTTTCCGTCTGCGAAGGAGCTTGAGGACTGGGATGGCTTCTTGCTGGGTAGATACCCGCCCGTATATTCGCCGAAGTCCTCGAGATGTAACGACTGCATGCTTGGTGTCTGCGACTTGAGTCGGGAGCGGGGGGCGTGCGGCATCGACTTGAAGACAAAATGCGCAAGGGACAGCCTGCTCGACGCCTGTAAGGGGGCTTCCCAGATGATTTCTCACGCAAGAGCGCTGCTCAACGAAGCACTAAAGCGTTTTGGTAGAGATAAAAGGATAAGTCACGGAAAAAACGTAAGATACCCATCAATTAACACGATGCTCTTCACGGGGACGCCGATATACACGCTCGGCGATGCCGACGACGCTTTAAGGTATGCGGAGGAGCAGCTGGTTGAGCTCCTTGCGGCGGCGTCGCAGGAGTCCAACGTTATCGACTTGGAAAGCAAGGCGTTCCATGCCGGCTCGATGTATTTGCTCGCCGGTGAGGTTGCGGAGCTTGTGAAGGAGGCATGCTTCGGGCTTTGCAGCGCCGCCGACCGGGAACTTGTGGAACTCCCGAACTTCCCGCATTTCATAGAACGTGGCATCGGCGCCCTCGACCTTGAGAAACCCGTCGTGCTCTTCGTCGGAAATTCTTTCCTCGTAGGCATAGCGGCTGTTGACTTCGTGCGGGCAAGTGGGCTTGAGGACGAAGTCCAGATATGCGGCGTTGGACAGATGGGGCTCGACCTCGGACGTTATTACGAAAAGACGAAGAATCTCGGCGGCGCCTTGAAAGTTTTAAGGGTCTTGCGTGCGGGAATTCCTGACGTTATTGTCGTCGGCGAGCAATGCGTCCCGGCAAACATCTTGGAAGAGGCTAAGAAAACAAGGACAGCAGTCGTCGCAGTCTCGCAAAATATGAGCATGGGCTTGAAGGATAGGACCGACGCCGCTCTTTCCGAAATCGCAAATGCGTTGATAAGCGGCGAGGAGGCGGGCGTGCTCATACTGAACCCGAAGAAGGCGGCAGAGGTTGCTGTGAAGGTTGCAAGAGAGCTTTCAAGAGGTAGGAAGAAATTTGAGCTGCCAGGGCTGGAGGCTGCAGAGAAATGCGACGGCTGCGGCGCCTGCGACGACGCTTGTCCGAACGACCTTGAGGTTTCGGCTGCGGTGCTTGCCGCAAAGGAGGGGCGTGCTAATGAATTATCCGAGATTTACGACGATTGCTTGTTCTGCGCAAAGTGCGAAAGCGTCTGCATTGCGAGAATTCCGATAGTCAGCTTGGTCTTGAAAGCAGCCGTGGACAAAATGCGTGCGGAACGCTTTAAGATGCGCCCGGGCAGGGGCACGCCGTCACATTTGGAATACAGGGACGTGGCATACGCTTTTGGCTTCGGAACTGTCTCGGGCATGGTCGCAATCATAGGCTGCGGCGCTGGGAACGAGCAGGACGTCGGTTACATGGTGAACGAGCTCGTGGACATGAACTTCCTCGTGCTGACTGCGGGGTGCGTCGCCGCCGACATTGCGTCGTTTTACAATGAGGTGGAGAAGAAGCATTTGTATGAGGCGTGGGCGGCACTCCTCCAGATACGGGGCTTTTTGAACTGCGGCTCGTGCTCGGCGTTCAGCCACGTCGCAAGGGCATTTATAAAATACAACCACTTAATCGCACGGCTGCCTCTCCTCGGAAACTTCGAAGAGCACGCCGATTACACCCTTGGCAAGATGCCCATGGGCGTTATAATCTGGGGACCAGCGTCGCCGCAGCTCTACGCGGCAGCTGCTGGTTTTGCACGCCTCGGGGCGCCCGTCGTCCTCGGACCACACGGCTGGAAGTTCCAGCGGTTCTTACTGGGTAACGTCGAAGACCGCAGCAAGTGGTGGGCATACGACGGCTTCACCGGGCGTAAGGTGGAAGTTGACCCGGCGCCTCCGCATCTCATCATACCCGTCGAGACGAAGGAAGAGGCGCTCACGATGATTACGAGGCTTGTCTTCCGGGTCAATGACTTCAGGGACGGACGCATGTCGAAAATGGACAGCTATTGGTCGTTCTACGAGCGCTTCTTCAACAGCATCCCCGAAGATTTCCACCTCTACGTGCGGGCGGACGCTGAGCTCCCGTGGACGAGGAAGCACAAGATGATAAGGATTCTCGGTGAGAAATACGGCTGGGACGTTGACAAGCGGCGGGGCTTGATAATAAGGGCTAAACACCGGGATGGGAGGCTCCTAACGCCTGAAGAGTATGCAAGAGATTACGGCATAAGAGTGGGGCAATATTCGACGTTTTTAGAGCGGCTGATAATAAGGGAGGCGGCGAGGCGGGGGGAGCTCGCGGACGCCGATAAGAAGGACGAGGAGTGGTAACTGTGATTGTGGACGTAGAGGGGGCCGTAAGGGTTTTGAGGGATGCAAAGAAGCTGTTAATCCTCGTGGGCTCGCGGCTGGACGGCGATATTCTGAGCACGGTCGTGAAACTGGCGGAAGGTTTAGGTGCAAAGGCAGGAATTGCCGCAACTGGAAACACGGCTGCGCCATTGAGGGAAATGGGCATTGACGCCGGTAAGGAATGGACTGCGGAGGTCGTGAGCCGTATGCTGCATTCGGAGGGAGATAAGCCTGACCTCCTGGTTTTTGTGGGTTTTTACTCCTTCGTGCTGAGCGGCGTGCTTTCTACGTTAAAGCATTTTGCGAGTTGCAAGACTCTGGCGTTGGAGCGTAGGCGTTTTGAAAATGCGGACTTCTCGCTCTCTGAAATGTCAAAAGAGGCGTGGAGGGATGCGTTGATGAGGATTGCTGAGGGGGTGATTAGATGATAAGAACGCCGGCGGACCACAAGCTCCCGAGGGGGAGGGAATATTGGGCGCCTGTGGATGACATAGAGCGATTGTTTGACGAGTTGCCGACCGAGATTTCGCCAAGGTGGGCGGGCGAGCGAATCCCGAAAAAGGACATGTGGGTCGAGCTCGGCGGCCCAAAGCATGACTACAAGAGCTTTTACCTCATAGAAAAAAGAGACCCGAAGGAGATAGAGCATGGAAAGATTGAGATTGTGGGACCTGAGCTCAGCGAGCTAGAGGAGGGCATGAGCCTGCCTTTCGGCTATTACCTCATCGTCGGCGGCGAACGTCTCCAAGAGGAGCATGTCAGCTACTTCGAACGCTGGGCGATGGATAATCACGTCAAGCAAGAAGGCATACTCTGGCTCAACACTCGCAATATGGTCTGGGCGAGAATTCACAAGCGGCTGAAAGGTAGAATTGACTCCTTCAAGTATTTGCCTTGGGCAGCGATGGGTATGTTCCTGTCGCAGCTGCCCACAATCATTGACGCCATCGAGGCGAAGATGATAATAGCATCGCCAGAAATCGGCGGCAAGGAGCTCATCGCCGAAATCATAGAACAACAGTGCAAGCCAATATGGGATGCTCGAGACGCGCGGGCTATGGAGATGCGGGACGAGGAGGCTGATGTCTTCTACGGCTGCACGCTTTGTCAGAGCTTTGCGCCGAACCACTGCTGCGTCGTTACGCCGGACAGGACGCCCTTCTGCGGCGTGCTGAACTGGCACAACACCCGGGCATGCCTCGACGTGGACCCGCAGGGCTACTGCTTCATCATCCCCAAAGGCGAGTGCATAGACCCCGTCGCCGGCAGATACACAGGTGTGGACAAAGCCGTTTACGAGCGCACGAACAGGACAATACGGCACGTGAACCTGTATTCCGCCATAAAATACCCGATGACGTCGTGCGGCTGCTTTGAAGTTCTGGTGTTTTACATTCCTGAGCTTGACGGACTCGGCATCGTGAACCGCACTTACAAGGGCTTAACGCCTTTAGGGCTGAAGTTCTCAACAATAGCCGGCATGTGCGGCGGCGGCGTCCAGTATCACGGCTTCTGCGGCGCCTGCGTGCTCACGCTCAAAAGCCCAAAATTCCTCGGCGGCGACGGCGGCTGGGACCGTGTTATCTGGATACCCAAGGATTTGAAGATGAAGATTGCCGACGCCATCCCGGAGACGCACTTCCACCTCATAGCGACTGAGGAAGACGCTGTCGAGCCCGACGAGCTTAAAGCTTGGCTGAAAAAAGTCGGACACCCTATCGTGAAGAGGTTTTGGAAGAACGGCGAGCCGACGCCGCTGCAGCTACCAGGTCCTGGCGAGTTATGGCCCGAAGACAAAGCGGAAGAGGCGCCTTGAGGCACTTCCTAAAACGATGCTCAAAGCAGCGCCCTGAAGCAAGCAGCTAAGGGCACCTGCTCAGAAACTCTCTTATTTTCATTTTTTGCGCCCTTTTCGCATCTTCAAGTTTTTTGGCAAGCTCCTCACTCAGGGCGACGCCTGTTGCCAGCCTTAAAATTTCAACGTATGAGACAAGCTCTTTTTCCAAAAGTAGCTCGTAACAACGTTGAATTTCTTGCGCATCGACATCAGGGGCGACTGCCGTCAGCTCGTGCAACACTCCTATCTTCTCTACGCTCTCTCTTGGCTTAACCGTCATCTGAGCAAAGAGCTTTGCGTAGGCGTTCTGAATGATGCCACCCTCAAGCTTCGGCAGGAAGCCCACGAGCTTCACGAGCCTCGCAACGCCGTGCACCAAGCACTTTTCGAGAAGCCGCTCGCACTTCTCACGAACGCCCGCTTCAAGCTCCCGCCTCAATTTCTCATAGGCGGCGGCGTCCGCTTCTGCTTCTAACGCCTCTTTCAAAGATAATATCTCCTCAATTCTCATTCATCCAAAATAAGGATAATTCCGTTTCTTGTAACATTCCTCCTTGAAGGGGCAGCCCTCCGCCGTCCAGCATGCAAGATATGCTTCTTCGACGTATTCGTCTTCTTCTTCGTCGTAGTCCTCGAACACGAAGCGTGGCTCAAAGCACTCATACGCATCCCAAGGGCGAATTATTCTGCCGTAGCAGTAGCCCACGCTTCCCCTTCTTATCCCTTCCACCAGCTCCTTCACCGCCTCGTCAATCTCGTAATTCCACACGGGCACCTCGACACGTCTCCCTAAGACCTCTATTACAATAACCTCGTCGCTTTTCGTCCGTTTGACGTCAAACATCGCTTTTTTCACGACGGCACGCTCCCAATGCTTGCACGAGTAGCAACAGCGCATCGTTCTCACCTGGAACCCACGTAGGAAAATATCCTCTCTTTAATCTCGTATATCTTCTCCACGGCTTTGCCGCCGACATCTATCGGCGCCCTCCCTTCAATGTCTGCTTTTATCAGGGCGTCGTCGTAAGGGATGACTCCGATAACTGGCATCTGCAATTCTCGCTCAAGCTTGCTTTTAAGGATTTCTATGACGCCCTCGTCGGCGCTCGCTTTGTTTATCGCAGCTACAACGTTCCTCACGCCGATGTCCGCTGCAAGCTTCTTTATGCGTTTTGCGGTCTCGACGGAACGCATCCCCGGCTCTACGATCGCCAGCATCAAATCCACGCCCCTTGCGGTGCCGCGTCCTAAATGCTCGATGCCAGCCTCCATATCGAGGATTACAACCTTGCCGCGGAAGATAACGTGGCGGAGCAGTGCTCGCAAGAACGCATTTTCGGGACAGACGCAACCGCCGCCACCCTTTTCGACCGTGCCCATGACGAGAAGGCGGACGCCGTCAGGGGCGATGACGCTGTATCTCATGACGACGTCGTCCACTTTCGGGTTAAGCTTGTAAACGCCGCCATAACCACCAGCCCGCTCGTATATTAAGTCTTTAAGCTCTGAAATGGGCGTTGGAACCTCTGAAACGCCGAGCGCCGACGCAAGGTTCATCGCAGGGTCGGCATCTATGGCGATGACCTCGTAGCCCGCTCTCGCAAGCGCTCGGGCGAGCGTGCCCGCAAGCGTCGTCTTCCCGACGCCGCCTTTCCCCGAAATCGCTACCTTCACGCTTCTCTTTTGCATGCCTGTTAATATTTTGGTGCCATTAAATTTCATTGTATAGGGTGCTGTGGTATCGCCGAAGCTTTTAACAAATCGGCGCAAAATTTGCCTTATGGAATACAAGATCATTGGGGACAATCTCCAAGTTGTAGAGATTATGCTGGGCGCCGGCGAGGGGGTTTACGCCGAGGCGGGCGCCATGGTTTACATGAGCGGAAACGTCAAAATGGAAGCAAAAGCCAAAGGTGGTTTCTTAAAAGGTTTAAAACGGAAGCTCGTAGGTGAGACCTTTTTCTTGACGGAGTTCTCCACAAGTGGCGGTCCTGGTGTAGTCGCATTTGCTGGAAACGCCCCCGGCACGATTCAGCCCGTTAAAATTTCTTCGGCGGAGCGAAAAGAGTTCATAGCGCAGAAGGATGCGTTTTTGTGCGCCGAGGACGGCGTTGACCTCGGCATCACGTTCACGAAGAAGCTCGGCGCTGCCATCTTCGGCGGCGAGGGCTTCATCCTCGAAAAATTTTCGGGCGAGGGGCTCGTGTTCCTGCACGCCTGCGGCGATTTCATAGAGAAAGAGCTGAACGTCGGTGAGATTTTGAAGGTGGATACGGGTTGCATCGTCGGCTTCGACGCCTCCGTGCGCTATGACATCGAGTTCGTCGGCGTGAAGTCCGCACTCTTCGGCGGCGAGGGCGTCTTCGTCGCTACCCTCACCGGTCCCGGCAGGGTTCTCCTGCAGTCAATGACGCTGCACAACCTCGCAGCGGCGCTCCGCCCGTTCCTGTCTGTTGGAACCTCAGGCGCCGACCGAGAAATCGGTTTCAAGATAGGCGGCTTTAAGATGGACATTTGAGGTGCGAGGATGAGCTACGAAGCAGAAATAATGGGCTACCAGCTTGCAGAGCGGCTGAAATCCGGACTCATCATGGCGCAGAGGCTCATGGACGTTTTCTCCTCTCTGACGGGGGGTGAGCGTGGCGGCGCTCGGAAGATAATGCTCACGTTCCTCGAGGGGTTGCTCAACGAGACGCAGCTTGCGTCGAATTTCACAAGCATGCAGGAGTTTGCTGAAATAGCATCGGAGTTGCGGGACGTGATGCGGAAAGTCGAGACCGACGAGCTTTCAGACAGCAACTTAAACATAGGGCGGGCGGTCTCAAGAGCGACAACTGCATGCGATGCAAAAATCAAAGCTCTGAAGGTGATTTTTGAGAATGATTGAGCTACCGATGTGGCTGAGAGCGGGAGGAACTACACATGGACAGAATAACAAAGAGGTTTAAAGAGCTGAAGGAAAGGGGCGAGGGCGGACTAATAAGCTTCATCACTGCCGGCGACCCTTCAGCCGACGCCACCATCAAGATTGCGGATGCGCTTGTCAGTGGCGGCGTGGACTTCCTCGAACTTGGCTTGCCGTTCTCAGACCCTATGGCTGATGGTCCAACCATCCAGAAAGGGACGGAACGCAGCTTAAAAGCAGGGATGACTCCCGATATTTATTTTGAGGTCGCTAAGGAGATTAAAGGCGTGCCGAAGATTTGCCTGACTTATTACAACATAGTTTTGCGGCGGGGCTTCGAAAGATTTATAAAGGACTGCAAGCGTGCGGGCATCGACGGTTTAATAGTGGCGGACCTCCCGATAGACGAGGCGGCGCCGCTCCTCGAGCGATGCCGAGCGGAGAACTTCCATCTAATCTTCCTTGCGGCGCCGACGACGAGCGACGAGCGGCTGCGCTGGATTTTGAGGGAGAGCTCTGCCTTTTTATACTTGGTGTCACTGCTCGGCGTCACCGGCGAGCGGGAGAGGCTTTCTGCTTACGTCTCGCCGCTCTTGAGGCGGATAAAAGCGTTGGAGCAGGAGCTTGAAAAGGCAATGAGCGTGGCGGTCGGCTTTGGGATTTCGAAGCCTGAACACGTCCGCTCCGTCATAGATGCGGGTGCGGACGCCGCCATTGTCGGGAGCGCCTTCGTCAGACTCATCGAAGATAACGTGCATGACGAAGAAAAAATGTTGAGGACTGTGGAAGAATTCGCGCGGGCGTTGAAGGACGCTGCTTGTGGTGGCGTCCGCAGAGTCACTTGAGAAATTATTGCACTCGCTCAACCAGCGAGATGTTCAAGATGCGTTCCAATTTCTGTCGCACTCTGTCGTCGGGCACAATCTCGCCACGCTCTATTTTGCGAAGGAGCGAGACCTTTTCGTTTATCCGCTTCGCAAGCTCCTCCTGCTTGAGCCCCAACTTCTCTCTTGCATCTTTGACGCGCATCCCGAAATCAGGGACGATCTCGATGCTGAACTCCTCATCCATGAGCTTGTATATCTTTTTCTTCACAACCGGTTTCGCCTTGCTTGACGCCCGCTCAGGGACGGCGACGCCGTATTTTGCGCACGCCTTGCAGACACGCAGCTTAGAAGTGCCAACCTCAACAAGATACGTGTGCTGCACATCCGCCCCGCATATTTCGCATTGCTGCGTCATTTTGCATCAACTATTTATTATGGCTGGACAAATTAAAAAGAGAACAGCGGGGTAAGAAGATGGAAGAGAGTGAAAGAGTGCCGCCA
>QMVQ01000019.1 GCA_003661185.1 Candidatus Alkanophagales archaeon
ACACAATAAGCATCTCTTAATACGATTTTGCGCTCGATGAGATGCACGAAATGCTATCGCAACCATATTTCTGAGATTCTATCTTCATTCGATGGGAATAACGCGAGCATAGTGTTGGCGGCGGTCCTCTGTCATTCTGGAGATTATTGTTATGTTTGTCATGATTTAAAGATGTTGGGCGCCCTGTGCCTTCGCAGCCACATTTAAATCAAACAATCCTGACCCCCGCCACTCTCACATGCGGACCTCCGCTGCAGACCGGCACCACCTGTCCTGCTTTTTCGTCGAACGTGATGTTTGCGAGGGCGAAGTCATCGCCCACCACTTCGACATTACGCAGAAGTTCAAGGACGTTTCCCACGAGCGAGACCGTGCGCAATGGCTTTTTCAGCTCGCCGTCCTCGACGAGGTAGCACGCCTGAGCGAGCATTTTGAAGTTTCCGTCTTTGACTGAGACGTTGCTGTCTGCGATGTTGTCGATGTAGATTCCGTGTTTCATGTCCATTATTTCGTCGAAGCTGGCGTCGCCACGGTTTACGAAGGCGGTGCCCGCTCTCGGCAGCGGTATCGCGCCCGCAGGACCCCTGCCACCGCCGTTTGGTGTCGTTCCGAAGCTTACGGCGGTCTCCCTGTTGTGAATAAGCTCTTTCGGCACACCTTCCTTGATTAATTCTTTTTTACGTGCGGTTACGCCCTCATCGTCGTATTTGAAAAAGCAAAAGCTGTTTTCGAGCGGAGCGTCCGAAAGCGAGAAAAAAGCTGGCGCCACACGCTCACCACGCTCGAAGGCGGTGCGAAACGCCGAAAGTCCGTCCCTTACGAAATCCGCTTCGAGGAGGTGTGCCACCTTCTCTGCAATACTTCCGACGGCAGAAGGCGAGAAAACCGCCTTGAACTTACCACTGATCGGCTTCGCGGTGAGCTGAGCGACCGCCACCTTACTCATTTCTTTTATCTCTTCCAGAATTTTTTCGGCGTCGAGGTTTGCGAAGCCGCCGACGCCGCCGAAGAGCCGGCTATGCGATGCAAGTGCCGTGTTTACAGAGACGGAAAGAAGCACGTATGGGATTCTTTGCAGAACGTCCACGCCTTCGGAGGTGATAACATGCTTGCTCTCAACGACCTCCGCATATCTTATCGGGACGCCCCACACAAGAACGTCCTCGGCAACCGAGCTTTCCAACTGCCTGAAAAACTCTAATTTCCTCTCAAAATCCACATCCTTCTTCCTTACCTCGTATCTCCCTTTATACCCGCCCACGAACGCCAGACGAGCGTCACCGTGTGGCAGCTTCGCAACAGAACGTCTCGCCCGCTCCACCAAATCAAAAACTTTTTCCTCATTAGAGTGGAAAATAAGCCAGCTGCCGTTTTTCAAAGCTCTTAAGCCTATTTTATCATCTTTGTAGGCTCTTATGTCTTGGACCTGCCCATTATAGAACTTCAGGCTAAAAACTTCCTGCTTCTGCAGTCTTATTTCCACATAATCCGCTTTTACCCGCGTAATCGCATCGTGAAGGTTTTCTTCCAACAAGTCCCCTACCATTCTACAAATTCGTCCTCGCTGAAATGTATAGCTATTTCTCGCTTTGCGGTAGCGGGGGAGTCCGCCGCATGTATCACGTTTCTCTGGATGTCAATCCCGAAATCTGCTCGTATGGTTCCGGGTGCCGCCTTTTTCGGGTCCGTTGTCCCTGCCATCTCTCTTGCGACTCTGACGGCATCCTCGCCCTCCACGACGAACGGCACGACGGGTCCTGAGGTGATGTGGGCGACGAGGGGTTCGAAGAAATCCTTGCCCCGGTGTTCCGCATAGTGTTTCTCTGCAAGCTCCTTGCTGAGTTTCGTGAGCTTCAGCGCCACGATTTTGAAGCCACGCCGCTCAAACCTCGAAATTATCTCGCCGACGAGCCCCCGCTCCACCCCCTCGGGCTTTATCATCAAAAATGTGCGCTCCCTCGGCAATCTCAAACCCCCTCTCACTCAACGCGCTATATCCCGATTGCCCAACCACCGCTCGCCCGCGCTCAGCTCTTCGCCGCCTTCCTCGCCCACTTCACTTTTCTCGCCTTTCTTCGCAGCTTTATCTGATTCTTCTCGCATTTTGAGGAACAGAAGTAGAAAACGGTGCCGTCGTTCCTCACAAACATCTTGCCGGTGCCCGGCTCGATTTCCCGCTTGCAGAACGAGCACCTCATCGGACTCACCGTGCCGTGAGCTTTCTTGCCTCCCTTGCGGTTTCTCGGAGCACGATGATGTCGCCGACACGCACAGGTCCTAGGCAGTTTCTCGTTATTATCCGCCCTTTGTTCCGCCCCTCTAGGATTTTACACTTTACTTGGGTCACCTCGCCGTGCATGCCCGTCCTACCCACGACCTCTATAACCTCCGCAGGCGTCGCTTCCTCCGACATCCTTTCTTTCCTCCTTACTCTTTGCTCTTTATCTTCTTCAGCTCTTCGGCGATTTCTTTCACGACGGTTTCTGCGCTTCCGGGGTCGACGATAGCAGCCGCCGCCGCACTCACATCGATGCCGCACGCCGCACCCAGCGCCTTCTTGCTCTTCACGTAAATGTAGGGCGTGGCTTTCTCCTCGCACAGCGGCGGCAGGTGCGCAACCACTTCCTCGGGCTCCACGTCCTCACTAATATACACGAACTTTGCAAGCCCCCGCTCTACGGTTTTCGTCGTCTCGTTCGTTCCCTTTTTTATGCTTCCCGTGTCTCTCGCCGTCTGCAAAGCTTCGAGCGCCTTCTTCTCAAGCTCCGCAGGCACCTCAAACTTCACGAACATCTTCGCCATTTTCATCCCCCCTAAAGGGTCATCTGCACCTTCAACCTCACTCCCGCGAGCGCGCTCAGCTTGTAGTCCTCAAAGAGCACGGATTTTACTATGGCGGAAGGCACACTCAACGATATTTCTCTCGTCCGTCCATACCTACCTTTGCTTATGACCACCGCATTTATCAAGCCCAGCGCATCGAGCTCTGAAATGAGGTCCGTTATTCTTCTCTGCGTCAGCACGTCAATCCCAGCGTATCTACTTAATTTACGATACATGTTATAAACCTCGCCAGTGCTGAAGCGTCTCTTTCGGCGCTCGGCATCCAGGAGTAAAATGCTGCTGAGCACGAGCTTCGACTGTAAAGGCAGCGTCCTCACGACCTCGGCGACCCTGTCCGCCTCTATTTTGTTTTTTGCCATTTTCACGTGCTCGCCTCTGACTCTTGGCGAGTTCTGGCGTTCTGCCAGCTCGCCAGCCACCCTCAGAAGGTCGAGCGCTCTGCGGGCGTCCCCGTGCTCTTGGGCGGCAAACGCCGCACACAACGGAATCACGTCCTCCTCAAGGACGCCTTCCTTGAAAGCGACCTTGGCGCGCTGCTCCAAAATATCATAAAGCTGCACGGCGTTATACGGCGGGAATACTATTTCCTCCTGCCCCAACGACGATTTAACTCTGGGGTCAAGGCGTTCTGTGAAGGTGAGGTCGTTGGAAATGCCTATTATGCTTATTCTTGCGTTTTTGAGCTCGGAATTTATTCTTGAGAGCGTGTAGAGGGCTTCGTCGCCCTTTGAGACGAGCTTGTCCACCTCGTCGAGGATGATGACGGCGCAGCCGCCCTCGGCGTCGAGGGCGTTTTTGAACTCTTGATACACATGGTCAGTGGGCCACCCTGTCATCGGCACACTCTTGCTGAGCTGTCTTGCGACAGCGGCAAAGACCCGGTATTGCGTGTCTATTATCTCGCAGTTCAAGTAAAACAGCATGCACCGACTCCCGACTTTACAAGCGGCGTCCTTAAGCTCCCGCTCGACGTATCTGACAGTTGCCGTCTTCCCGGTTCCTGTCTTCCCGTAAACCACAATGTTAGAAGGAGTTTCCCCTCTTAACGCCGGGGCGAGGGCGCAGGCTAAGCTCTCTATCTGCTCGCCTCTATGTGGAAGCTGTCCGGGCACGTAGCTCGGACGCAGGACATCCTTATTTTCGAAAATTTTACTTTCTTCAAGCAGGTCTTCGAAGATGTTGCCCACGGCTTCCTCCCCGCCCCTTCAAACCTCAACTGTGTAGTTCGAGGGTATAGGTTTAATAATCTTTTGGTATTTTTAACCTTTGCTCAAACCGCTTGGGTTTAGTCGTCGCCGCTCGACGCCAGCTCGAACTCGACGTCGAGGACGTCAAGCTCGAAAACCTCGGCGGTGACACCAAGAAGCTCGCTGAGGCTCGGTTTGGTTCTACCCTCGTCGCCGGAGACGAGCTCTTTGACGTAGAGCCCACTCTCGCACTTTATTTCCACGACGGGGTGCTTGCCGAATTCTATAAGGCAAATGTCATAAACTTCTCGTTCCCTGACAATGTCGGCACGGCGGTGCACGACCCTCCGTGGTGTTCTCTGCCGTATCACGCCTTTCAGCCCTTCTAGGGCTGCTCTGAGGTGCTTCTCCTCGACCTTTGCACCGAGCCGCAGCTTGAACCTGTAAGTCTTAGCGGCTTTCACGTTCTTTACAATCTCGACGGCGTCCTTCGTGACGTAGCGCAAGCCGAAAACCTCGACCTTGCCACCGCTGCTTTCCTTGATTTTCTCTTCAAGCCGCTGCAGGTTCACGGTTCGCCGCCGAGGAGCGACCACTTCGGCAACGAACGGACGCCCCCGCCCCAGCATCCGAGCGTCAATGTCCTCACGCCCGCAGCCGTGGAGTATCATATCCTCAGCCTCGAACTCCTCGACGACCGGCGCCTTTATGAGCTCCTCGACGGACTCCGGATACATCTTGCCCGTGAAGTTGCAGCGTTCGCAGCCCGCACCTCTGCAAGAGCGGCACAGCCACCTCGTTTGTGGCATCCCACGAACGAGCTTCCGGTAGCGTCCGTAGATAAAGACGGGACGCACCTGAAGCTCCACGGCTTCTCGATTCAAGTCAATAAGGATGAGGATGTCTGGCGTTTGGAAGTCAACACGCTTGTTCAGCAAGCGTTGTAGGATTTTCCCAACCTCCCTGTTGAACTCCGACTTCAGCGGCTCGGCATATGCAGCCCCTGTGAGCTCCCAGAGCATCTCTTCGTTCTCGGCGAGCAGCCCGCTCATCCTCGTGCCAACGAGGAACGTCTTGAACTCATAATCCCGCAGTGCCGCCACTGCCCGCCATGCCCACGCTTCGACATGCTCGAAAAGCCCGTTGCAGACCCAGCATTTTTCAGAGACCTCCGCTTCCAAGAGTTCCTGCTCTTTGAGCTTTTCTTTTATGAAATGCCCCCGTTCTCGGTTCGTCATTCCGGTGGAAACCCGGGCGAACTGCCTCCCTAAGCAGTTATCGCAGACGTAACCCTCACTAAGTATCCGCCTCGCCATATCGAGAACCTCTTCATCGGCAAGCTCCGCCGCCGTCATCTCCTTTTTCTTATCAGCTTGCGTCGTCATAGCCCCTCGTTAATAAGCACCTTCATAAGTTTTTCAACAGGAATCTCCCCTAGCGCTCCATTTCGGGCTGAAAATTCGTCAAAGTTCTTCACGGCGTCGCTCTTGCCGCCGCTCGGAAGTTCTGCGATGGCAAAGGGCACAGGCTCTCTCGTGTGCGTCCGCACCGAAACCGGCGTGTAATGATCGGGCATCAGCAAGATTCGGGCGGTACCGAGATTTGGCAAGCCTGCGAGGACGTTGCCGACCACCTTCTCGTCGAAATTCTCAATCGCCACGATTTTAGCGGCGACGTCGCCCTCGTGGGCGGCTTCGTCGGGCGCTTCCACATGCACAAGCACGAAATCCCTACGCTGAAGACTTCTAAGGGCGTATTCTGCCTTTCCCTCATAATTCGTGTCGAGGTAGCCTGTGACCCCGGGCACCTCAACGACGTCAAGCCCCAAGGCTCGCCCGATGCCCCTAATCAGGTCCACCGCCGAAATCACCGAACCACTGACGCCATATTTCTCCTCAAAGCTCGGAAGCTCAGGCCTCACGCCCCCACCCCAAAGCCATATCATGTTCGCCTTTCTCTTCCCATGTCTTTCCCTCTTCTTGTTTACTTCGTGTGCCTCAAGTATTTCCTTGGACTTCAAGATAAGTTGCTTGAGCATTTCGTCCTCAGGCAGGTGCGCGTGGAAGTTCTCGCCGAGCATGTCATGCGGCGGCGTGCACTTCGGAACTTTTCCGTTAAACGCATCCCGCCGCGCGACGAAGATGTGCCTGTAGCTGACGCCTGCATGTATTTCAACGTCAGGAAGCCTCTCGTTAAGCTCCTCAATCAACATTCTTGCCTCTTCACTTGAGATGTGTCCGGCGCTGTAATCCACGAGCCTCTCGCCACTCACGGTTACGAGGTTGCATCTAAAAGCAATATCTCCGCTCTTTAGCTCCACGCCTCTACCGAGGGCTTCTAACGGACCTCTCCCGGTGTAGTATTTTTGGGGGTCGTAGCCCAGTATGGAGAGGATGGCGATGTCGCTGCCCGCCGGCATCTCGTCAGGGATCGTTTTCGTGACGCCACAACGCCCCGTCGCCGCTACGAAGTCCATATTTGGCGTATTCGCCGCTTGGAGTACAGTCTTGTTGCCAAGGTCGGCGAGGGGGTAATCCGCCATGCCGTCGCCTATTAAAGTGATGTATTTCATAGAAAATAGGCGAAGGAGACACACCTTCTTTAAAGGTGTGAGGAATTCGCCCTTCTCACCTCCTTGCTCTTTAACAATAATCTCGTGTTCCTCTCTAATAACCTTACTTTCGACACCGCAAACTGCCCCAGCCGCCTCCACTCAAAATCCGATACCGATATCAAATTCCTCGTATAGCCCGACACCCAGCCTCTTACTGTCCGTTCCCCCTGTGTCGCCTCCACATAATCTCCCTTTCTAAATATGTAAGGTGTTGTCGTCCCTCCATACAGCTTCCTTACTCCGCCTTTTGATGGCTGCTCCGCATGTAACATCCTTCTTGAATACTTCGGCTTCCTTACCACGTCAAAATGAAATGGCGTCATCTCTGTGTCTTCCAATACTAAGGAGCATAACGCTATCGCATCGCTCACATGCGCCTCCGGCGCCCTTTCCTCCTTCCTATCGCTCTTCCTCAGCCCCAGCTCCTTCCGCCTTCTCGCCGTCTCCCAGCCTCTGAACCGCTTCACCGCCGCTATTTTCTCCAACTCCGATAGCAGCCAGCTCTTCCCTACCTCCACCTGCGAGAAGTATTTACCATTTCTTTTCTTTCTGTGGTCGTAAGCCACATCCTCCACCGCTATCTCGCTTATCGGATACGTCTTCGCCAGCTCTTTCACCACCCTCAGCTCCATCTGCTTCCTCGCCAATATTGAAGGCGCTATCTTGTGCCCCACACGGTTGAGAAAGCGACACTCTCGCCTCCTCCTCTTTCGATACCTCCTGTTCCTCCTCCGCTCCCGCCGCTTTTCCATTCGCTTTTTGATCCAGTCGGGCAATTCGAGATTAAAACCACATAATATCGCCTTCTTTGACGCCACTGCCACCCCTGTGTATTTGCTTCCAGGGTCTATTCCCACCGCTATCGGCTGCTTCTCCCTTCCCGACGGCTCCTCTACTAATTTAACGGCAAATATACCTAATTTCGTCCTTATTGGCTTTGCTTTTCCTCCTTTTATCCATCTTCTTGCCCTTGATGCTTTGGTGGGCATCAATGGCTCGCCATCCGGTGCCAATACGGGAACACGTGGATTTGAGATAATCCTCACCGCCTCCGGTGAGTGTTTGCCTCCCAGCTCGCCGCCGGGAGGCGTCCCCTCCCCCGGAGCGTGCGGGCTGTGTCGCCCCCTCTGCGGGAGCCCGGATGCCCGGGACATCCAGCATCAGAGCCCGGGGCTGGGGAAGCACCCCGGGGTGTTCGTCCCGCACCTCGGCTACTCCTCGGCATTTTTCACCTCCGAAGAGTGGGGTAGTCAAGACTTGCGTCGCCCGTCCCGGGCGGGCAAGCCCACCGTTTTAACGGTGGGTTCTTGACAGCTGCCGCCGTCGGTGCTATTTTTGTGCAGCGCCCCTTAATAATATAATGCGGTTTGAGGAGTGGGAGCCAATATACGAGCGGATTTTGGCGGACTTCGGTTATGACAGGAAGAAGGATGAGGAGGCGGCGGCAGTGGCGGCAGAGGCTATTTCGAGGATGAGTTGGAAGGAGGTGGGAGGGGAGGAGCTAAGGCGGATGATAGAAGGGAAGAGCGTTCTTGTATGCGGAGCTGCTCCGTGCCTCCGAGAGGAGTTAAGGAGCATTGACGCTTTCGAATACGTGGTTCTGGCGGCGGACGGCGCTACCTCCGTCGTCTTGGAGTGCGGCGTGCTTCCCGACGTCATCGTAAGCGACCTTGACGGCTACCTCCCCGACATCATATACGCAAGCCGGCTCGGTGCCATCGTCGTGGCGCACGCCCACGGCGACAACATTGGTAAAATACGACGGGTGCTGCCTGAGCTTAGTAGAGTTCTCTGCACAACGCAGGCACGCCCGCTGCCACCACACGTCCACAACTTCGGCGGCTTCACCGACGGCGACCGTTGCGTCTTCCTCGCGAAGGAGCTCGGCGCCGCCTCAGTAAAGCTCGTCGGCTTCGATTTCGAGGACACAAAAGTGAATTTGACGAAGCGGCGGAAGCTGAAATGGGCGAAACGCCTGATAGAGCAGGCGTTGCGCGACTGCTGATAGGCAAGATTATAACAGGAGCGAAGACAAAATACTTAGGATGTTAGAAATGCCTACGCCCGTAAAGGTGCTGAAATACCTTAAGGAAAGGGGGGAGGAACTTAGTGCTGAGGAGCTTGCCGCCCGCCTTAACGAGCCTTTAGAGGTCGTGCGGCGTGCGCTAAGCGAGCTTGAGCGCCGAAGCCTCGTAGAGAGCGTGCATGCTTCATACAGATATAAGAGGGATGATTTTTCTGAGAAAGTTGCGGAGAAGGTTTTGAACGTTTACGATAAGGTTGTGAAGAAGCCGTCTTTGGAGTTGCTGCTCGTCGGCTTGCTCTCGACGTTTTCGCCGCTCCGCCCTTCAACGATGATAAAGGCGTTGGAAGAGCTGGGAGCGAGGCGGAAGGAAGTAGAAGCGCTCATCGAGAGGGAGATAAGAAGGGGAGCGGTGCGCAAAGTGAAGGCTATTTGCGTCGGTCAAGTTTACAGCGGCTCGAAATACATACCTGTGGGCTTTTACATAATCGAGGGGGAGACAAGCGAGAGCGAGAAGCGTGAGCTCATTGAGAAGCTTCGTGAGTATTACAGCTGGGTCGGGCTTGAGGGAGTGGCGTATGAGGAGGAAATGCTCGTCGGCGAATACCCGCCGGAGCTTGCAAGAGCCGGACGTTCTTACTTGAATGAGTGGAAAGAGCTAAAGGAGAGAGTTAGGAGGGAAGTGCCGCATGTCTTCAGATGGCTTCCGATAAAGACGAGAGAAGTATTATGCTGGCGGTGCGATGACGACATGGGCGATGGCGGATGGGCGGGGCTGTGAGGCTCCTTATCATCGGAGACACGCACATCCCCTCAAGGGCGAAGAAGATAGATGATGTTATTGTGGCGAGGATAAAGAGCAGCGACGCAAGTCACGTTTTCTGCACCGGCGACCTCACGGACGAGCGGCTTTTAGATTTTTACGCTGTGCTCGGCGAGTTGCACGTCGTTAGGGGCAATATGGACTATTTAAATCTTAAAAAGTGGGACGTGGCTGAGATCGAAGGCTTAAAGATAGGGCTGATACACGGTGACGGGATTTACCCGAGGGGCAACGTGAGGGAGCTTTGCCGGATTGCGGAGACGCTCGCCGTAAATGTTTTGATTTCGGGGCACACGCATCGCCCGCAAGTCTTAGAGCGGGAGCTCGCTGGCGGCAGAAAAGTCCTACTTTTGAACCCCGGCTCTGCGACGGGCGTCTGGGGCGGCGGTGGCGGTTCCAGAAAGCCATCTTTCATGTTCCTTGACATCAGCCAACGCTCGTGCGTCGTGCATCTCTTCGAGCTTGAGCGAAGAAGTCTTAAGGAGAAAACTTACTCCTTTACCTTGTAGCTTTGTTTTTTCTAGAATTCAGGATTCTTTGGACTTTTTCGAATATTCTTTTACTGATGATCTTGGGGTGGTTGCCCCGCCACTCCACGTCCCGCCAGTGGACGATGCCCGCGTAAAAAGGATTTCTAAGGATTCTGTAAACTTGCATCCTTGAAAGATGCGCTCTACGGGCGACCTCGCTGACGTTCTGCGTTTCGAGGAAATCGAGGAAGATGCGGCGGACGGTCTCAGCATCTTCTGAGAGGACTATGCGGCGTGCGTCGTCGTAGCGATAGCCAAACGGAAGGCGCCCGACGAACGAGCCCTCCTTAACCTTCTTGTCCATTGCCAGCTTCGTCCGCTCTATCGTCATTTCTCGCTCGAATTCCGCAAACGCCCCGATAATATGAAACATGAGCTTTCCGGCGGCAGTCGTAGTATCTATGCGTTCGGTAACGCTTACAAAGTCAACACCACATCTTTTAAGCTCGTCCATCAACAAAATCAAATCACGAAGCGACCTCGAAAGCCTATCAAGCTTGAACACAACGACTGTGTCTATTTCTCCGCTTCTGCAATCTTTAAGGAGTTTTTGTAGCGCCTTTCGCTCCATAGTGGCAGCACTCCTGGCGGCGTCCACGTATTCCCTGTGAATGTTCCAGCCGTGCAGCTCACAGAACTTCTGCAGCGAAGAACGTTGTGCATCGATGCTAATTCCACTCTCAGCCTGCTCCAGCGTGCTGACTCTGATGTAAAGCCCGACTTTACGGCTCACATCATGAAATCTCTATCCAAAGATATATAAAGTGTAACATACCGTGCCGTATGTTACACGTGCCGGCGTCCTTTTGGAAAACGCACGTAAGGGCTTTATTGGCATCCAGCAGCGACCAAGTCTGATATTTGAAAGCGCTCGCGCCCTCATTGACAACGTCCAGAAACGTTACAAATCATCTGTTTTCATCCTTTTGTTTAATGTTAACATTTATTCTACAATCAAAATATAAAATGCTGAAGTAGTAATAACACCGTTGCGAGCGCGAGTTCCGGCACGGCAATCGCCAGCCCGGGCTTGAACCAATCAAGGAAATGGATGTGACGACCTCTTTCCTTTTCAAGTATACCAAGCGCCACTATGTTTGCGGTGCTGCCTATCATCGTTAGGTTTCCAAGATAACAAGCACCGAAGAGCATGCCCCACCATGTTGGAAATATATGATAACCATAGGCTTCAAGTCCGTGTACGATGGATATTAGTGTAGCTACCGCCAGTATGTTGTCCATGAAAGCGCTCAATATCCCCGCAGTCCACGTTATTAGCGTGGCTATTAAGAGCGGATTGCCACCGGCGAACGTGATTATCGTTTCCGCCATTATTTCCGTGACGCCTGTGTATGAAAGCGTTCCAACTGTTGAAAAGAAAAATATGAAGAATGCCAACGTCCACCAGTCGACACGATGCTCGACGAGCCCTCTTGCTTGCTCTCTGCTTATAAACAGTGTTATTCCAGCCATTATCAAGGGAACCGCTAACAGTAATGTGTTCCTTTCGAGATGCAACAATTCCTCCAGCGGATGGTGGAGAACGAGACCGCAAATCGTGCAGAGGAAAACTGCCCATGACACTCGCATCTTCCTTTTATCTATCTCTCTATCCAAGCTCAGCCTCCCCAAAAGGTTCATCATGCCGTCGAGCTTCGTAATGTAAGGACGCCAGTAGACGAACACGAGCATTATGGTTAGCATCAATACAACAACGCCTACTGGTGTCGCCCATCTGATAAAATCAAGGAACGATAAACCTCCCTCGAAAGCGATAAGCACGCCTATCGGGTTTCCGACGACTGTGAAGCTGCTGCCAACGTTGGTAGCCATGACCGTTGCAATGACCATCGGTAGCGGATCGAGATCATAGCGCTTCGTTATCCGCAGCGTCAGAGCGGTCATGAAAAGGATTGATGTTACTTCGTCAACGAGCGCTGCAAACGTCGCAGACATTAATAGGAGACCTGCGACGAGCATGAAGCCGCTTCTGCTGAAATATTTGGAGAGTATTTCTAAGATGTGCTCAAAAAAGCCCTGTTCCTCGAGAAAGCCGATTACTATCATCATGCCCATCAAAAAAAGGATTACATCAAAATGCGCATACTTCATAAGATGCGGCACGTCAAGCACCTTTAAAAACAGGAGCGCTGAGACTCCAGCGAGCGCAAACGCCAGCCTCAGCCTCCAGAAGAAAATAGCCCCAAGAATTATGGCAATGAATGTTGTGACCGATATAATTTGACTCGTATCAAGATTTGTATTACTAACTATAGTAACTGTTATTAACAGTCCTGCGAGGTATGCGGTTAAGCTTTTAAGCTCGCTCACAATGGAGGGCAAGGAATCTTTTCATAAAAGCCTTTTTGTTTTACCAGCTCGAACGCGGTTAAGTGCTGACTTTAATAATTTTAAGATTAAAAGCGCCCTATACAAACTTCCGAATTTGAAAGGGGTCAAAAAGGGTTAAGCAAACATCACTCCCGGCTCTCTGAACTCCTTTAATATCTCTCTCTGCCCGCCCGTCATGACTTTCCGCACCGCCCTTTCGAAATCCGCCATCTCGACGGACTCCTTGTTCTCCCGCACTGCGAACATCCCTGCCTCCATCGTTATTGCCCTTATGTCGGCGCCCGTTGCGTTTTCAGTCATCGCCGCGAGCTTCCCGAAATCCACATCCTCGCCCAGTCGCAGCCTCTTCGCATGTATTTCGAATATTTGCATACGTGCCTCGTAATTCGGCATTGGTATTTCTATGACCCTATCAAAACGTCCGGGACGCAGCAACGCCGGATCGAGGATGTCGGGGCGGTTCGTCGCCGCTATCAGCTTGACATCGCCCCTCGGGTCGAAGCCGTCAATCTCGGCAAGGAGCTGCATCATCGTCCTTTGCACTTCCCTGTCGCCGGAGGTGCCGTCATCCACGCGCCTCGCCCCTATCGCATCTATTTCGTCTATGAAAATTATCGAGGGTGCCTTCTCACGAGCGAGGGCGAAAAGCTCCCTCACGAGCCGAGCGCCTTCTCCTATGTATTTCTGGACGAGTTCCGAGCCGACGACCTTGATGAACGTCGCCAGAGTTCTCTTCGCCACTGCCTTTGCGAGCAGCGTCTTCCCGGTGCCGGGCGGTCCAATAAGAAGGACGCCTTTCGGTGGCTCGACGCCTATCCGCTCGAACCGCTCAGGCTCCATCAGCGGTAGCTCCACAGCTTCTTTTAGCTCCTGTATCTGCTTATCGAGCCCGCCAATCTGGTCGTAGTCAACGCCCGGCGCCTCAATTACCTCCATCCCGTAAATCATGGGGTCTTTCATCGAGGGCAGAACCTCAACGACGGACAAACTCTGCTGGTTAAGGGCGACTTGCGTCCCGGGGCGGAGAGTGGCAACATCCAAGAAGCCAGAGGCGTTAACCACGAACTTAGGTCCCGTGCTGCTTTTTATAAGCAATTTACCGTCGCCGAGAACGTCGATGACCGTCCCGACAATCAGCGGCGGCGACTTCAACCGCTCGACCTCATTGCTCAATCTCCGAAGTTCCCGCTCATACCGTAGCCTCTGCTCTTCCAGATACTTCTTCTCACGCTCGATTCTCGAAATGCGCTCTCTAAGCCGATAGTTCATCTCTTCAAGCTGCCGTATCCTGTCCATGAGGTATCTTGAGAGGTCATCTCTCGCTTCTGGCGGCACTCTTTCACTCTCTTCCATCTTCTTACCCCGCTGTTCTCTTTTTAATTTGTCCAGCCATAATAAATAGTTGATGCAAAATGACGCAGCAATGCGAAATATGCGGGGCGGATGTGC
>QMVQ01000020.1 GCA_003661185.1 Candidatus Alkanophagales archaeon
AGATGTTTATGAAGCTTTCGGACTTGCCGAAGGAGAGGCTCGTTGCGCTCGTAGAGCATTTCGCAACGCTCGCCTTGACCCTTGACGGTCTCTGGTTCACGAGCGTAGAGGACGAGCTTGGTTTGAATACCGCTTTGAGGCTTGACGAAGAAGTTTGGGCGAAATTTGGAGAAATTGAGGGCAGGAGAATTATGCGGCTGCTCGGCTCTCAGGAACGTGGTTTAAAAGCCCTCGCCGACGCCTTGGAGCACATGCAACTCGCTCACGTCAAGGGGATGAGCTACGAGGTTGAGAAGAAGGGTGATTGCGTAGTCTTCACGATTACAGACTGCCGCCCGCAGAAGGCGAGAATAAGGAACGGTAGGGGCGAATTCCCATGCAAGTTCGTGGGTGTGGCATGGCTTTCAAGCTTTGCGAAAGCGATAAATCCGGAAATACGAGTGGAATGCGTGCTGTGCCCGCCAGACCCGCATCCCGACGACCTATGGTGCAAATGGGTCTTCAAGCTACGGGAATGAAAGTGTATTTGCGGAAGACGCAACGCCGAGAACGCTTCATCAAAGAATTCCTAATGCTGCACGAGAACGAGCTTTTAGGGGCGAAGCGGATTTTATTGAAGCCGAACATTGTTTCTTACGAAGAATATCCAACGACGACGCATCCTGAGACGCTGGACAGTTGCTTGGAGCTCCTGCACGAGCTTTTTGGCAGGCGTGCGGCGAATGGCGGAGCCGAAATCATTGTGGCGGACGGTCCTGCGCCCGACGCCGGGAACTCGCAGAAAATACTGGGGGAACATCCGTTACGGGCGATATGTGCGGAGTTTGGGGTACCGCTCGTGGACTTGCTGCGGAGCAAGATGCGGAAGGTTAAAGCGAGGACTATGAGCTTCTCCATCGCAGAACAAGCATTCACGTTCGACTTCATAATCTCGCTTCCGGTTTTGAAGACTCACAAGGTCGCAACGCTCACCGGGGCGCTTAAAAACCAGTTTGGCATCTTTTCCAAGAAAGATAGAGTGCTCTTCCACACGAAAATCGGGAAACGCCGCCTCAAAGACATCCACAGAGGCATCGCCGAGATTAACGCCATGGTGCGTCCGAAGATTTTCATTGTGGATGCCGTTCGCACGCTAATAAACGCAAATGAACGGCGGCACGGCGGTGTCGTCGCCGACCTCGGCTACATGCTCGCGGGCACGCACCCTGTCGCGCTCGATGTCGTTGGCTTCTCCCTGTTAAAGAGAGTTGCGAGAGAGCTTGAAGGGATGGAGGCAGAAGGCGTGCCGCACATAAAATACTCGGCGGAGTTGCTTGGCATGCCTCCTAAGGTGGAAGTTGTGGAGTTTTGATCTTGGTTTGACTTCACCCTTCGACTTTGGTCACACGCCCAAGGTCAAATTTTTGCCCTGATTTTATCTCTGTCTTCGAGGAGCGCCTCTGCGAGTTTTGCTTCCTCTTCAATCATGATGACGTTGCCCTTTCCGATTTTGGCGATACGTTTCATAAGTTCGGGGTTCGCCGACGCCTGATTGATGCAAACCGTCGAAAGGGTAATGCCTTTTTTCACAGTTTTTATGGCTTCACGGATGGCAAAGCGTTCGGGCGACGGGTCGGGGGCGGTGGCATCGCCGTCTGAGATTAAGATGATGTGCCTTGCCGCTGAGCTTTTTTTACGTCGCAGGAGCATCTCGCGAGCCTTCCTGATGCCGTAGCCGATGTTCGTGAAAGCATTTTCGTGAAGGTCGAGCTCGATGACTGCCTTCATCACCCTATAAGGATTGTCAGTGACGTCAATGACCTCCTCCGCCAGATTCGAAAACGAGACGACGCCAACCTTGTCCTTATACCGCAGGCTCGAAAGCGCGAGGGCGCCCGCCGCTTCCTTCGCGTACCACAGCTTCTCAAGCTCCGCCATTGTCCCCGAAAGGTCGATTGCGAGCACGATGTAGAGCTGCGTCCTTATGTCTCGAACTTGCACCCTAATGTCATCTCTTGTGATTTCCATCCTTCGGTTTCTGATGGCTTCCCGCATAGTGTCCTTGAGCGAGATATCCTTGTAGCGGTCGCCGAGATGATACTTGCGGACCCCGACCACACGCCCCTCGCCGAGCGTGGATTTTTTGCCCGTGCTGTGCCGCCCGTAGCCGAAGACACGAGCGCCACTCACGCTCCTTGGGAACAGCGACTCCAACAAAATGATAATGCCCCGCTTCCCAATGACGAGCCCCTCTCGGCTCTTCTCGAGGATCCCTAAATCCTCAAGCGTCTCAAGGGTCTCATCGAGCGCACGCGCCTCAAGCTCCCGCACGAGCTGCTGCATCCGCTCCCGCAGCTTCCTTGCCTCCTCTATCTCCGCAAGCAGCACCTCAGTCAGCTCTTCCCGCTCCTTTTCTAACGCTTCTTCCTCAAGTTCCTTGTAAATTTTCTGGTAGAGTTTTGCGAGCTGCGACTCCGGATACCTCTTTATCCGCTTCAGCAAGATGTCGTAAAACCCGTATTTCAAGGGTCTGCGCACTCTGTCCTCCTTCGCAATCTCGAGCGCAATAGCCACGACATCGTCTCTGCTGAGCGCCACTCTCCGCTTCTTCCCCAACTCCAAAATTTCGTCCACGATTTCCGAGATTACCTCGTCAGGCGTCCTTGAGGACGCATAGTCATAAAGCTGAATCCGGTGCGGCAGCGCAAACAACGCAACCTCCTTGACGTCCGCAGCCTCGATAGGACGCCCGCACACCACAGGATAAACGTCGAGGAGTTCCGCAAAGCTGATGCCTGCCCGCACGCTTGCTCCCCTTTTAACCTCGGGGTGCATTCTCGTCCTGTGCAGGATTTCCGTCACCTTGTCAAGAGCTTCGCTGCGTGTTATGCCTCCTTCTTTCAGCTCTGCGCCCTCAACGTCTTCAAACCTGAACGTCTCTCTAAATTCCGCCTTTTCCTCAATGACCTCTTTTTCCTTCACCTCGTCCTCGATGTAGCCGAGCCTGATGACGTCAAAATGATCAATAATGTCGGTGGGCAGCGTCTGGAAAACTTCCTCGGTGCCAGTCGCAATTATCAAAACGTCAAGTGGAATCGGCTCGTCAAAGTGCCCTGTTGTGACCGTATCGCCTTCTAACGCCTGCATCAGGACGTTCACGGCACGCTCTTGCATCCTGTCTATGAAATCCAGCACGAGAATTCCGTGATTCGCTCGCAACGCCTTCCCGGGCACGAAAGACTTGACGCTCAGCGTCCCGTATTTCAACGCCGCCTCGGGGTCTATGTCGCCGATTAGATCCTCAGGCACGAGTTCCGGGCTCCCTTGCACACGCACGACTCGCCCCTCCGGGCTTAAAACGACGGTCTCCTTTTCCCGTGCCTGCGAGCACCACGGACAGCCCTCGTCGTCAGGATAACTCCGAATTGGGCAGTTCTTCACCACAATCCTTGGCGATAGCAACCTCGCAATCCGCAATGCCAACGTCGTCTTCCCACTCCCTGGCGGTCCTACGAGTAAAATGTGGTGCCCGGAGAGCAGCGATGAGATGAAATTCGTTTTTACCTCCTCGTCCAGCACCAACCCCTCGAAGAGCTTAGCTTTTGCGGCGTCTACGTCCCTAAGAATCTCGTTTTTTATTTCGTCCCGCACCTTCATGCTCGTCGCTCCTATGTTCGTTCTCAAACTATAAACTTCCAGCGTAAAACGGCGCCCTCCGACTTGCGGCGAGCTTCAACTTCGCCTTTATTTCCTCCTCGTCGGTGCTGTTTATCCGCACGAGGTTGTCATTCCTGAGCAGGCAGGGCTTTAACCGCCCATCTGACGTCACTCTGAGCCGTGTGCAGTTCTTGCAGAACTCGGTGTTGTCCATCGGGCGCACGACCTCGACCTCAACACCGTCCACAACGTAGATGCGGCGGCGATGCAGCTTCCTCGTGATTGCCGCAGAGGCTACGGCTCGGAGGCGATGCTCGACCTCGGAAAAGTCTACGGCAAATTCTTTGAGGTCGCCTTTGAAATCCATAAGCTCTATAAGCTGCAGCTTCACGACGCCGTCTCTGCTGCACTCACGCACAAACTCCATCATCTTCGGAACTTCATCATCGTTCACGCCACGTAGGAGCACCATGTTGAGTTTCACGGGCGTCAGCCCCGCTTCGACTGCCGCCACGACCCCATCGAGCACTTTTTGAAGGTTTCCTTTGGTTCCGGTTATGAAGTCGTATTTCTCTTCGTTCAGCGTGTCGAGGCTTATATTCACCCGCCGCAGACCGGCGGCAGCGAGCTTTTTTGCATATTTGCGGAGGAGCACGCCGTTTGTCGTCATGGAAACGTCGCTGAGACCCTTAGGAAGTGATGCAACGATGTCAACGAAGTCCGCCCGCATTAAAGGCTCACCGCCTGAAAATTTCACCTTGCGCACGCCGAAGTGCTTGAGCGCTACGCTGACGATTGCTGCTGCCATTTCCACGCTTATTTCCCCCTTAGGGTCGAGCGGCTCGCCCTCGTTATGGCAGTAAAAGCACCTGAGGTTGCACCGTCTCGTCACTGAGAACCGCAAGCTCCTGATTTCTCGCCCGTATCTGTCCACGAGCTTTTCCATCCTCTTTCTTTCCCACTCGGAAGTTTTAAAATAGGTATGTTACTAAACTCGAAAACTCTTAATGATTTTAGCAGCTTCTTTCACGATGAGCGTCACTATTTTCTCTCCTTTCTCTCTCGTTGCTTTTGTGGCGTCGCCCATCACGCCGCTGTTGAGAAATTCACGGGGATTCTTCACGACGACACCCTCCGGCATTTCAGGATGCTCGCAAACCGCCCGCTCCGTCCTCACGGGCTGCCCAAAATACAACATGATCGAAGTCTCAACCTCGCCAGCGTGCATGTCCTGATCGTCCTCCAGCCCCAGTTCCGCACGCCCCTTTGAGACGATAACGGCGATGTTGATGATTGCGACGTGTGCATCCTCGTGGCGGGCGGAAAATTCGTGCGCCGCAAGCTCGATGGCGGCGAGCTGCATCGCCCCAAGATGTCCGGGCAGGAACACAAAGTTGCGGAAGCCATGTGAATATAAGCTCTCACAGACTTCAAGGAGTAGCCGCCGGACGGTCTCGACACTCACGCCGAGCGTCCCCGGAAACGGCAGCGTCGAGCGATGGACACCGTAGCTTAGCGGCGGTGTGACCACCGCCCTCACCTCTGCCGCAACCCGTCTCGCAAGCTCGTATGCTATTATCGTGTCGGTGGCGAGCGGCAGGTGATAACCATGCTCCTCGGTGGAGCCGCAGGGTATGATCACGGTCCTCGTCGTCTTCAGTACAGCTTCAACCTCGTCCCATGTCATCCTTTCAAGTAACATCCTTCCGTCACCTCGCTTTCAGTACTCAATCCCTTTCCTCGCCGTCAATCCTCTCTCGAACGGGTGTTTCACCATGCGCATCTCTGTGACGTAATCGCTCAGTTCCATGATTTTCGGCGACGCATAACGCCCGGTGAGCACAAGCTCCACGCCCTCGGGCTTGCTTTTTATCAACTCGACGACTGCCTCCTCGTCCACCAAGCCGAAATATACGGCCATGTTTATCTCATCGAGGATAACCACGTCGTATCTACCGCTCTGTATCGCTTCCTTTGCATATTTCAAGCCATATCCCGCAGAAAGCTCATCTATCTTTTTTGCATGATGCCTCACGAAGCCAGCACCAAACTGCACTATGGTGAAGTTTTTAATCCTTTGCGCTGCGATTATTTCTCCATATTCACTGTGCTCGACCCCTTTTATGAACTGAACCATGAAGACGCGCATACCATGCCCGAGCGCACGGAGCGCCAGCCCTAGGGCTGCGGAGGTCTTCCCTTTACCATCTCCAGTGTAAACGTGCACGCACCCCTTTTCCAATCTCATTTCAAGTATTTCCCAACAAGCGGCTTTAACCTCTCAAGGACATCCGACGGGATATGCTCCTTGGCGGTGACTATTGCGTCTTTTAGAGCGTTGCCGCATTCGCACTTCCGCTCCATAGGTATCTGCGGGATTGCTTCCCGTAGCACGGCTTTCACTGCCTGCTCGTTCTTGCGCAGGTTTTCGAGGATTAATTCCGCCGAAACTTCTTCTTCGCCCGTCCGCCAAACGTCATAGTCCGTGACGGCAGCGACCATCGCATAACAAATCTCAGCTTCCCTCGCGAGCTTCGCCTCCGGGATTGCGGTCATGCCGATGATGTCAAAGCCCATCTTCCTGTAAAATTCGGACTCCGCCCTTGTCGAGAACTGCGGACCTTCGATGCAGACATAAGTGCCGCTGCGGTGCACTCTATGTCCAAGCTGCTCAATGACGTCCGCAAGAATGGCGGAAAGCTCCGGGCAGAAAGGATCTGCAAAGCCGACGTGCACGACGATTCCGCCCTCAAAGAAAGTGCTTTTGCGGAACTTTGTCCTGTCGAAGATCTGGTTAGGAACAACGAGGTCGAGCGGGCGGATTTCCTCTTTGAGACTGCCGACTGCCGATGCTGCAATGATGCAGGAGACGCCAAGCTTTTTCAGTGCAAAGATGTTCGCCCTTGCGTTTATTTCCGTCGGCGATATTCGATGCCCGACGCCATGCCGTGAGATGAACGCTATTTTTCGTCCGGCATACTCGCCGACGACTGCTTCGGCGACGCCGAAGGGTGTTTCGACCTCGACGTTTTCACGAGCGGAGAACATCTCGACGTCGTAAATCCCACTGCCGCCGATTATCGCAATTTCGGCTCGCATTCTAATCCCCAGTCAAACTTGTTTTATTTATGTTTAACACAGTTTAAATACTCTTAGTGCTCATTTTTATGTTGGAGGCAAGACCAAAAAAGCTTATGCGTGTTCTGGGGATCGACCTCGCAGGCGGCGAGAGCCGCACTACCGGACTCTGCTTGCTGCTCGTTGGGGGTGACTCCGAGCGGTGTGTGGCGGAAGTTCTGATGCTGAAGTCGATGCGGACTGACGCCGAAATCTTGGACTTTGTGGTAACGAGTCGCCCGAAGGTCATAGCTGTGGACGCACCGCTTTCCTTCCACGGCGAGCCCTACAGGGACTGCGACGTCGAGCTTCGTAAGTATTGCAGGCTTTTGCCCTTGACGTTCTACGGGATGCGGGTGCTGGCGGAGCGGGGGATACGGCTTTCGGACGCCATGCGGGAGAGAACTGGCGCTGAGATCATAGAGGTATATCCTTACGCCTCTGCAAGATTTCTCGGCATAAATGGCGTGAACGACCTGAAAAAATTCATAAGCTTTGAAGAAGAGAAGGTTAAAAACAAACATGAGCTTGACGCGGCTCTTTGCGGCTTGACCGCAGCTTTCTACCTTAAAGGTAAGTATAAAGCCTTTGGCAAGCAGGATAAGTTGATAGTGCCTTTCATCGGATTTCTCCGTGACCTCCTCTCCCCATTAAAAGGGGGAGCATCCTTCTCCTACCACAGGTGAGGATACTCCCTGGAGAGAGGTTGTGTGTTCAGGGAGCTCTTCGCTCCCATCATCCACACTTAAGGGCCGGGTCACAACAGCCCCCGCTCTCAGCATGACTTCATCGAGCCCTGTTTTTTTCATACCTATCAGGAGGATGTTTGTAGCTCCGTTCTCGTCTCTATCGAATTTGACACCGCAGTTCTTGCAGTAGAAGTTTCTATCTTCTACAACGGTGTTTCTGGACCCGCAGATGGAACAGGTTCTGGTGCTGTAGGTTTCACCAACAAAGATGGCGTGGTTTTCGTTCTCTCTTAGTTTGAGGATGAGAATATCGCCGAACTCTTTGAAGGCCCAGCGGTTTAACCTTTTTCTTGACAGTTTGTTTCCGTTTCCTTTATAGTGCTCTTCCCTTATGTTTCTGGGGTAGCCGATGAACACGACCGTGTTGGAGATGTTGCTTGCTACATCCTTCGCAAGTTTTCTCCTGAAATCCAGAGCCACATTTCTCCTTTTGTTTTTTAGCTTCTTTAACGCCTTGATTTTGCCTTTCCGCTGGAGTTTAGCAATCCTGTTGTTGAGCTCGTGCACCCTCCTGAAGAAGTGGCGGTGGTCTTCCTTTGGGAAGGAGAGAACACGGTTCTCTCCCTCCTTGTTTACCTGTTTGATATAAGCAAGCCTTTTCATTCCCAGATCTATGCCGGCGTAACCTTTAGCATGGACTTCAATTTCCCTTTCAACGGTAACGTGGACTTCCCACCTCTTCAGACGGTAGTTATAGAGAAGTCTGAATCCCTTAATTTTCCACTTCAGGTGATCATCAGCGTAAGGGTAGGTAATAAGGGGGATGTAGATTGTTTCATACTTTCTCAGAGTGGAGATCTTAGCCCAGACCTTAAACTTCTTGCAGGTGGAGAAGACGATCTCACCGATCCTCCTGTCGAAGAAGATCGGCGGCTTTTTGTTAACAGATGGAGGGGAGGGTTCCCGATCTATCAGCCGTTTAAGCTTCTTTTCCAGCTTTTTTACTCTGTTTTTGTTTTTGCTTGCTCTTGCCCTTTCAAGGGACTTCTCGAGCTTCTTCACTTTCTTCTTCCATTTTTCGTGCAACTTCTTGTAGCCACGATACATCTCGAGAGCTCTATCCCTCGCACACTGAACGAAGGCTGAACTTAAGCCAGTTTGCTCAGCGATAACCCGCTGATACCTGTTCGCTTCCTTTCTGGTGGTTATGTCATTCTCAACGATAATGTTGAGGTAAAGAGAAACAGCGAACGTCAATCTGGCTGAGAGCTTCTCAATACGACCCAGCTTCCTCTTTGTTATTTCAGGACTTACAGGCAACTTAACGGTTTTCTGGATGGTGGTTGTAACCATCACCGCTCGTTCACCTTTCGTCTGTTAACACATATATGGTGTAATATTTACTTATACGTTCCGTCGCTGTATCCCACGACTGAAGTCGCGGGGATTAGCGACGAGAAGAGATCCTAAAGCAACGCAGAAAGCTCAAAGGGGATAGTATGGAAGGAGTGGGTAAAAAGAAAGAGCGAGCTGCGGCGTCGGCGGCGGCGCTCGTCGAGGATGGTATGGTCGTGGGTTTGGGAACTGGCTCAACGGCGGAGCTTGTCATCCGTAAAATCGGTGAGCGTGTGAGGGAGGAGGGGTTAAAAATTCTGGCTGTTGCCACGTCGGTGCAGTCAGAGCTACTGGCGGCAGAGTGCGGAATTCCGCTGACGACGCTCGATGCACATTTCCCCTTACATATCTGCATAGACGGCGCAGACCAAGTTGACGGCGATTTAAACCTGCTAAAGGGCGGCTGGGGGTCACACACTCGTGAAAAGGTAGTAGCCGCCGCCGCAAAACGCCTCGTCATCTGTGTGGACGATTCGAAGCTCGTGGAGTGGCTGAGCAAGCCGGTGCCGCTGGAAGTGCTACCTTATGCTCGCCGTGTTGTTTTCGAGGCGGTGCGGGCGCTCGGCGGCACGCCGACGCTGCGGACGCATGCAAAGGGCGCTGCACCGTTCTTCACCGAGCATGGCAACCTCGTCGTGGACGCCGATTTCGGCGAGATTAGAGACCCAAAAGCGCTGAGCGTCAAGCTTTCCGAAATCCCGGGCGTCGTCGAGCACGGCATCTTCACGCTCGCCGAAAAAACGGAGGTGCACGTCGGCAGGGATGGCAGGATTGAAATTTTGAAGCCGAAGAGCAGGGGGGCGAAAGTTAAAAAGTTACAATACACAAAACGGTAACATGCTTGTTGGCGGTCTGGAGGATTGGCTGCCTATAGTCGAGGATTTTATATTTACGGCGTTCATTTTATTTTTCTCGCTCCTGCTTGCGTTGCTGTTTTACTTCATCCTTAGGAAATACGCTGCGAAAGCCGCTGATGAGCGTCATAAAAGCATTGCGGGTGCGTTCGCTTTACCAGTGTTCTTCGGTGTAGTCCTTGCAGGTGCTTACCTTGCAGTGCTCCGTCTACCGCAACTCGCCTTTGTCACCGTGCTCCTTAAAGTTCTGGGCGTGCTCGTCGGTGTGTTCGCAAGCATCCGCCTGATAGGTGCTCTGGTGGAGCGATATGCGAGGGAGCGCATTGTTTACAAGAGTCTCATTGGCATGCGGCGAATCGTAAATGCGTTCATTTACGTAATCGCCATCATAATAGTCATTGGGCTTCTGGGCTACGACGTGACGGCTCTCGCCGCAGGCTTCGGCATCAGCGCCCTCGTTGTCGCCCTTGCGTTACAGAGCACGCTTTCTAACTACTTTGCCGGCATCTACATCACGATGGAACGTTCCATAAAGATAGGCGACTACGTGGAACTCGAGGGCGGGCTTAGCGGCTTCGTCGAGGAGATAACATGGCGGAGTACCAAGATACGAACGCTCCTCGACAACCTTGTCATCATTCCGAATGCAAAGCTTGCGGAGAGCATAATCACGAATTATTACGACCCGACGAGGGAGATGAACATAAGAATAAACTGCGGCGTGAGCTACGGCTCCGACCTCGAAAAAGTGGAGCGTGTGACGCTGAACGTTGCGAGGCAGGTGCTGCGGAGCGTGAGCGGCGGCGTGGAGACCTTTGAGCCCCTCGTGCGCTTTAACAACTTCGGCGACTCCAACATCGAATTCACGGTCATTTTACGTGTGAAGAGCATTGTTGACCAGTATTTGGTGAAGCACGAGTTCATAAAAGAGCTGACGAAGGCTTACGCCAAAGAGGGCATCGAAATCGCATACCCCTGTCGCAATATCTTCCTGCGTGGATGACTTGTGAAGGGCTTCTGCTGCACAGCAGTGGCGAGCATGCTCATCCCCGCCTTTGTTTAGGTATCATCAGCGCTCTCATCAGCGCCCGCATTTTCATTATGCGTGGCGAGCCGTTTACATTTCTCAAACGCAAGCGTCCTGCCCGCCTCGTAAGATTCACGTAGAGCTGCCCAGACCTCTTCGTCCTCTAAAATTCTCCAAAGGATGAGTTCCCGCCGCCTTTGCCTCTTAACCTCGCTCTTCAGCCATGTCCTTAGCTCTTGCTGTAATTTTACCATTTTTGCATGCTCTTCGTCGACGACGTTTTCAAAGAGCTGCCGCAAATATCTCGCAGCCGCGGGGCTGCGCCCCTGCGTCGAGACTGCGATTAGGATGCCGTTGCGCCGCAGCACCGCAGGAAGGAGCACGTTAGCCGGGCGGTCAGCTCGGTTTACGAGTTTTCCATGCCGTTTTGCGAGCTTTTCGACTTTTGCGTTGATTTCGGCGTTGTCGGTCGCTGCTACCACGAGGAACGCATCCCGCACGAGCGCATCGAGTTTTGCGAGAGAAGCGCTGTCGGCAATGTCCAACGGCACAAGCCTGACGCTCCCCACCGCCGCAAGCTTTTTCAAGCCTTCGGAGAACTCTTCGGCTCTGGCGACAACGGTCACGGTGGCGCCCTTGAAGAACTTCGCCTTACGCTCGCCGACGGCGCCCCCGCCGACGACCAAAACCTTCTTACCTTCGAGGTTCACGATTAGCGGCGTCCATGCTGACGGCGTCACCACGGCACCTCCTTCCTCCCAAGCTTGAACGCCACGTAGTTCGTTATGAGATGGATGGGCGGCGTGAGCACGAGCAGCCAGAATGCTACGAGCGGCGTAAAATTCATGAAAAACCACGGTCTCGAAAATAAGAATGTCAGGAGCATGGCGCCGAGGACGAAATCCAGCTGGTCCACGACGGGCAGCGGCGCGCCCCTTTTTATTCTGAGACGGCGTTTCAAAAAGCTGCCAGCAACGTCGCCGAGCATCGCCCCGCAAGATAAACATGTCAAGACGATGAGAAACTGCGGAAACTCGCCGAACGTCGGCAGGCGATGCCCAATGCCGAAAATGTCTTCAAGTAGGATCTGCATCAGCCCGACGAGGACGCCGCAGGCTACGCCCGTGAAAAAACCCTCGAATGTCTTGCCATCGCCCAATATGCGTTCGCCAAAGAGCGAGCGCCCTAAGTCCATAGGGGTCTTCCCGCCGAAAAACGCTGCACTCCCGTTCGCTGCATACGCAGGCAGGATTACCCAGAGCGCCTTCGCAATACTCGTGAGCATCACTCAACCATCCCCCACGCCTCAAAGAAATTTCGACAACTATATATAGGGGTCTTCTAAGGCTTAAGTTGGAGGTGAAAGAGGATGAGAATGCTTCGAGTATTGCTCCTGGCTTTGCTCGTCGGTATGATGCTTGCGGGCGTCTCCTTAGCTGCGGAGGAAGGAGAGGCTGCGGGCCAACTTACGGATGCTTCATGGATTGCGATTTCAGCAGCAATCACGATGGCTGGATCAGCGATAGCTTCGGGGTATGCGATAGCAGCTACCGGAACCGCGGCGTCAGCGGCGACTGCCGAGAAGCCTGAGGTCTTCGGTCGAGTCCTGATATTCGTGGCGCTTGCGGAAGCGGTTGCTATTTACGGGCTGCTGATAGCGTTCATGCTCTGGACAAAAATCAAGGTTGCGTGATGACGCAAGCTGAGACCAGGACCGAGACCGAGAGCAAAAGGGCAAGTGAGAGGGCGAGAGAGGGAAGAGAGGGGAACTTCCTCAGGGAGCTGTGGAGAAAAGCGAGAGAAAACATTTTTTTGCTAGCACTCCCCTACGCAGTCCTTATTTCCTCCCTCACAATCATAGGAATGTTCTTTGGTTACGAGTTGGCGGTGGGACGCAGCGAGATGCTAAGAGCGTTAATAGCGTTTTCACTTTCCATGCTCGGCTTCGTCTCTGGAGTGATAATCTCTTATATCGTTGTGAGAGTCAAATACGGGTGAGGTGACAGGATGAGCTTGCTCGAATATGCATATGTTTATGTGAGAGCGCGGGCAAGGATGAGTTACCTGCTCGGCGAGCGTGAGCTGAAAGCCTTGATAGAAGCACGCGGCAAGGAGGATTTCATATCATCCTTGATGGACTCCCCCTACAGAGAGAAGCTTTCGAGGATTTCAGCGGCGAGCGCGCGGGACGTGGAGCTTGCGCTGATGGAGGACTTGATAGACCAGTATCTTATGGTAATTCGGTCTTCAAAGGGCGAGGTCAGCGAGTTTTTCAAAGAGCTTCTGCGTCGCCTCGAAGTCGAGAACTTAAAAGCCATTTTGAGGACAAAGGCAGCAAGCGTCGCAGAAAGACCGCCGCTCTACCCAGTTGAGGATTTTTTTAAGCGTAGGCTCAGCAGACTTCTGGAGGCTGAAGACTTAGAAGCGGTAATAAGACTTGTCGAAAGTCCTTACAAGGAGGTTCTCGAAAAGGCGTTCGCGGGGTATCAAGAGAGCCGCCGCATTCTAATTTTGGAAAATGCCCTCAACGAGGAGCTTTTCAAGGCTATTTGGGAAAAGGCGGAAGCGCTTTCCGCAGAGGACATGGAGCTTGTGAAGAAGGCTTTGGGAGCGGAGTTCGACATCACGAACATCATGACGCTGTTGCGGTGCAAGCACGAGGACGTCGAGCCGAGCGGGATTCGCAAGTATCTGCTGCCCTATGGGTATGGGTTTGACGCGGAGGCGGTTGTCGTCAAGGATGCTATTCTGGCTGATGGTGTGTCCGCCGCCGCTTTGCGGCTTGCGGAGGCTGAGGCTTTCAAGCCATACAGGGAGGCTTTGCAGCGTGCCGCGCACGAATACGAAGCTGAGCGCTCGTTGCTGCCCTTTGAGACTGCTTTGCGCAAAAGCTTCTTCGGCGTCGTGCGTGAAATTTTGCGGGGATACCCTATGAACATCGCCATGGTCATTGGCTTTCTACTGCTCAAGGAGTTCGAAATAAAAAACCTGCGGGCACTCGCAGTGTTCAAGGAGAATAACGTGCCTGTAGAGGAAATAATGAAAGTGGTTGTAGTTTA
>QMVQ01000021.1 GCA_003661185.1 Candidatus Alkanophagales archaeon
CCTGTCTTAGCATGAATGTTGGAAAATTCCTTGCTTCTAAAGAAGGTCAGAGAACTAAAGCATGAAGATGCAAAGAGATGGCTAAGAATAATTGATGAAATCTGTAAATCTTCTGAAAATAAGCTTGAAAGGATAAATGATTTATTCCCTGAATATACGGATCATGGGATTGAACATTGTAAGTCGGTTGTTAAGGCTTTGGAGGAACTAGTTATTGGGAAGAAGCGCTTGAGTGAAGCTGAGTGGGACGAAGATAAGCTTAAGTTCGCCAATAGCGAGTGTTATTTAACCCTTGATGAAATTATTCTGCTAATCTTAGGTGCTCTATTACATGATATCGGAATGTCACCTGACATTGATTACGACTTGAACAAGAGAGCTAAGGAGATTAGGGAAGAACTTGAAAGGCTAAAGGGGAGCAGACGAGAGGAATTAAGGAGGGAGCTTGAGGAACTTAAGGAGAAGATTAGAAAGAAGCATCATGAAATATCGAGGGAGTTTGTGGAGAGGAGCGAAGAGTTGAAAGATTTTCAGTATCGGGATGTTTTAGCTCGTATCGTTGAGGGGCATAGAACTGACGTAAGAGAGATATTCAAGAATCTTAGGACGGTTAGAAATGTGAGGACTTCTCTGCTTGCATTTTTGCTCCAAATAGCCGATGATATGGATGTAGGTTTTAGGAGGGCCTTAGTCGAAAGCATGCATCGGTTGGATGAGAAGAGCTTAGAGCATGTGCTTGCGAATCTTAGAATTGGAAAGGCGGAGAGGAGTAACGGAGAGGTCATTTATTACGTCGATTTCAAAGAAGAATTTAAAATTGATGAGAAGGAGGTGTTGAGGCTTATAGTGAAATGGAACGGGAAGATAGAGAGGAAGCTTGAAAGGGCAAAGCTCTACGGCGGCGAAATCATAAGACAATGGAGGGGAATATTGCCCTCTAAGGTTGTCTTTAAGGTTGAATCGGACAGATACAATTCCGATTTGAGCAAAAGATTTGAAGCAGATAGGACACTTTTCGTTAAGACCCTAAGTAGTAATATTTACGGGGATGATTGGAGGTATGCATTTAGAGAGCTTATAAGCAATTCTTTTGATGCTATAAAGAGAAGAGCCTATGAGGATGAGTCTTATGGTAATCCAAGGATTGTTATAGATATTAAGGTTGATGGGGATGGCTATATCATAATAGTCGAAGATAATGGTTGTGGTATGAGTAGAGACGATGTTGAGGATTATCTATTGACGGTTGGGAAGAGCTTTTATAGGGAGCTTAGGGAGAGGGGGAATGAAATTATCAAAGCCATAAATCCAACTGCCTATTACGGCATAGGTTTCCTTTCAAGTTTCATGCTTGTGATGGATAATAATGGAAAAATGGATGGAATTATAGAGATAGAAACCAAGAGGATGGACAATGAAGCGGTGAGGGTGGAGATAATTGAGCCTGATTTGCCAGTAATCCTTGGTAGTGCTGATAAAAAAGATATAGGGACAAGAATTATGATTAAAGGTAAACGTGAGGAAGTTCGGGGATTTTTCGAAAAGGTTTTGAGATTTGGTGAAGTTTGTAGAAATAATGGTATCGATGTGCATATCTTCCCTTTTGCTGTTATTGTAGATTCGGTTTTGAAAGTTAGAGAGTTAGAAATTCCAATTGTTGTTAAGATAAACGGCGTTAAGGTTTGGGATGGGATAGTAAAGCCTGACTTATTCATTCATGGCGAAAAGATTAAATCGATTGATGTTAATCATGAAAATGAAGATTATGAACTTGAAATATGGAAAGGGGAGCTACCAATTACTGAATTTGGCTTAATTCCAAAATCTGAATTTGATATGATTTTGAAAGACGCTGAGATGGTAGAAAAAAGACTTGACATGTATGAGTTAAAGTTAAATGATATCAATATCACTTTTCATATCCATACCTATTATACAATCGCTACTGTCAACAACGTAGGATGTATTGTAGAAAATAGACAGCTTAATATTTCTCGCTACTTGAGGCTTAATGAGCAACCGGTAACATATATCCTAAGAGTTAGGTCGAGTTTGCCAAAATATACCGACTTGAAGAAAAATAAAATTAAAATCTCTGGAGAGGTAGTAAGGGAAATATTCAAAAAGTTAAGGGAGGAAGGGATTACTTTTGATTTAGATGTTTTTGATTCGTTTGATCCATTTGTTTCGCCATGTGATGAGGACTTTGAAGAAATAGGGGCTATGGATTTCGTCGAAAACTGTCTAAGGTTCGAAGATATTTATGGAGAATGCAAAACTCTAAGTGAAATCAAAGGAGTTGGCAAAACCCCAATCATAGTTGATATTGACTTTAAATTTTTTGAAATATTTAAATATAAATTCAAAAGCTTTTGGGAAAACTTAAAATTAAATCCGTTATACGGAGAGTATTCAAGGTTTTTAAAAGCTTATCAAAAAGTAAGTGAATATTTCTTTGAAAAATGCGAAGAATGTGGAAAAGATTGTATATTTGGTAAATTTGAATTCGATGGGGGAGGATATTATATAAAAGATACGAACTTAGAAAACTTTTTATTTAGGGAGTTTAAGGAGCTCATAGCCCTGATTTACCTCGGATTTGATGAAAGGTTTTACATACTTAATAATCGATTTGTGAAGACTATATGCAGGATGTGGAAGGAAAATAGGATATCAGAAGATGAAGAGGACAAAATTAAATATCTTTTACATAGGTTAAATGACTTTTTACGTGAGAGTTATTATGTAACACTTGAAGACCTCAAAGAATTAGCTAAAATAGATAACAAACTAAAAGAGGCATACGAAATGATTATGAGATGGATGCAAAATGATTAATGACTAAAAGAGCTAATCCCCTTCATTATCCCCTCCGAATATCTCACAGCATTCATTTTTATATCCAACGGGTAAAGTCTTCCATTTTTGTAATCAAGCTTCATATCCTCATATTTCTCATACTTCTTATCCCCCCGTTTCTCCCTTATCTCCTCAAAACTCCCCTTCTCGTTAAGATATGCATGCAAACCCGCAAGGAGCACGATTATATGAAACCCAAGCTTTTGTAACTCCATAAGCTTGTTTATCGTAAGGAGATGCCCGATATGCACACTCCCGCTCGGCTCAAAACCCACGTATGCCCGCCTCCCTCCTGCCTTTATAACCTCTGCTAATTCCCCACCGTTACTATCTCCTCGTGAGCCCCGACTCTCAGGATCGTCTGAGTCGGAGCGGAAGGTTAGAGTGAGCGGCTCCGGCCGTGGAGTGGCTACCACTCGCTAATGGTGCCGTAGGACATTTCCAGCCGACGCCCACGCCGTGCTGAAGTCCGCAAGCGTAGCTTTCGTTAGTGTCGGCGCGCTCGCTGCTATGCCACTCGCACTGAAAATTGATGCGTCCTCAATTGATTTTAAGTTGCACCGCAGCAACGGGCGTTTGTGGCGGCGTAGCTGCAATTTTGCTAACCGCCCTTGGTCCTCCTTTTCATCTCCGCATATTTTATAAGAGTGATGAGCGCCTTAGCTCCTCGTTCGGGCGTGCTATACACGGGAACGCCCTCCTCTTCTAACTTAATTTTCTCTTTCAGCATAAGCTCGTGCGGGAAGCTCGTGCACATGATTAGTGGCTTCCCGTAACAGCGCCTCGCATCCACAATTTCCTCAGGCGGCAGCAAGAACGAGGGGTGGTACAAGTTGAAAATTATCAGGGCATCCACGCCGTCATCTGCTAAGACCGTCCTTACAACTTCCAGCCAGAGCCCCGCATCCCTGATGAACGCCATGTCCACTGGGTTCTCCCTTATCGTCAGTGGCGGCAGCAACCTTTTTAGCTTCTTTTCAGTAGCCTCAGAGAACCTCGCAAGCTGCAAGCCGCCGCTCGTGCACTCGTCCGTCAGTATTATGCCGGGGCCCGCCTGCGTCGAAATTATCGCAACCTTCCTGCCCTTCGGCAAGCAGTCCTGACACAACGAAAGTATCTTAGCAGCATCGAACAGCTCCTCGCAGCTATTAACCGTGACGACACCAGATTGGCGGAACGCAGCGTCGTAAAGCTTATATTCGCCCGCCATCGAGCCCGTGTGCGAGAGTGCCGCTCTCTCCACAGCTCTTGTTCGCCCTACCTTGTATGCAACGACAGGCTTCTTCTTTGCGACTCTTCTCGCTGCGTTCATCAGCTTCCTTGGCTCGTCTATGCCCTCAATATGCATGGCAATCGTGTCCGTTTCATCGTCTTCCTCTAAATACTCTAAAATGTCGTAGAATTCCACATTGCATCTATTGCCAAGCCCCACAAGCTTGTTAAGCCCCACCGCCTCGTTCATTGCCATGTAAGCAAAAATGTGGCAGACACCGCCGCTCTGCCCAACCATTGCGATGCGCCCCTTCCGCAGCCCGTTGAAAACCGGCGAGAACGAGGCATTTATCACACCGACGTTGACGAATCCGAACGTATTCGGGCCTATAATCTTCATACCTGCCTCTTCTGCCAAGGCTGCAAGGTGCTCTTGTAGAAGCTCGCCGCCTGTGTCGACGTCACGCTCGGCGGCGCTCGCCTCTTTGAAGCCTCCTGTGATTATGACGGCGCCCTTGACGCCTTTCTCCGCACACTCACGAACTGCGGAAAGCACAGCGCTCGAGGGGACGACGACGATTGCGAGGTCCACGCTTCCTGGTATTTGCCTCACCGACTTGTAAGAGTTAATTCCTAAGATACAGCTGGCATGTGGGTTCACCACGTATATCTCCCCGTCAAATGCCTCCACCAAGCTTTTAACGCACTGGTGTCCCATCTTACGTTCATCAGGAGAGGCGCCGACCACGACCACCGAGCAGGGGTTGAAAACTTCATCAAGACTCATTGAAATCCCTATCTCTCCCATAATATTTCTGCTCTGCGTTTTACATGAAAATTAAATAACATCAGAGCGAAATTTTCTAAGGTGAAAAGATGCGTAACGTCGCCATAGTAGGGGCGGGGATAACGAAATTCGGCGTGCGGGAGGCGAGCTGGAAGGATCTCGTGCAGGAGGCAGGAAAAGCCGCATTCAAGGACGTGCCGAATCTTGATAAGAAAGAAGTGGATTCTCTCATCGTTGGGGCGGCGCAGCCCGAACGCTGGGCGTATCAGACGCATGTAGCGCCTCTTGTCGCCGAACTTCTTGGCTTGCGCCCGACGAGAGTCGTAGCGAGGACCGAAGTAGCTTGCGCCAGCGGGCAAGCTGCAATCAGGTATGCGTGGCTCGCGATCGCCACGGGGCTTAGCGATATCGCTTTCGTCATTGGCGTTGAAAAAATGACTTCCAAAAACATGGCTATAAGCCAGACGAGCATGATAAACGTCGCTAACCGAGAGTTCGATGGCCCCAGCGGAATGACGGCGCCGCCCTTCTTCGCAATGGTCGCCCAGCGGCACATGCATGATTATGGCACGACAAGGGAGCAAATGGCGGTTGTTAGGGAGAAAAATTCCACTTACGGCTCCTATAACCCGTATGCGCAGTTCACGAAGCGATTTAGCGTCGACGCCGTGATAAATTCGAAAGTCGTTGCCCCGCCACTTTGTCTTTTCGATTGCTGCGGCATGACGGACGGCGCTGCCGCCGTCGTCCTTGCAGCTGAAGAAATAGCAAAGAAGCTCACAGACACGCCTGTCTGGATTATCGGCGGCACGCAGTGCGTCTTCGCCGCCGACACCGTCAACCAGATGGGCAACCTCAGCGAGTGGCCCGCCCTGAGGCGGGCGGCAAAAGAACTTTACAACATGCTCGGCATCGGACCTAGGGACATTGATTTCGCAGAGTTGCATGACTGCTTTACCATTAGCGAGATAATGGAGTATGAAGAGCTTGGTTTCTGCGAGAAAGGCGAAGGTGGAAAGTTCGTTGAGGAGGGGCGCAGCTACATCGGCGGTGACGTCGCCGTGAATCCCAGCGGCGGGCTCCTCAGCTTCGGGCACCCCCTCGGTGCCACAGGCGTCCGACAAGCTTGGGAGGTATTTAACCAGTTCAGGGGCAGCGTCCCCAAGGAAAGATACGTCGGCAGCAACGCCAGAATAGCCATCACTCATAACCTGAGCGGGCTGGCATCCCTCCACCACATAATGGCTTACAGCATCGAGAAGCGGAAGGAAATAAAATTAGGGGGGTGAAACGATGGTCAAGTCGATACGCATACCCGCCACCATACCCTTCCCGCCACTCTTAGACCTCTGGGAGCAGCAGGACGAAAAAGGTCCGGATGCGACGAGAATTTACCAATTCTACAAGAATTTGGCGGAGGGGCGTTTCACGACTACGAAGTGCAAGGATTGTGGAAAGTTGTTATACCCCCCTGTGGCGGTCTGCAGCGAGTGCTTGAGCGAAAATCTCGAGTGGGTGGATATTCCTAAGGTCGGGGAGGTTTATGCATTCACGGAGGTGCGGGCGGGCGCCCCCTTGCAGTTCCAGGACACGGTGCCGTTTATAATAGCCATAGTGAGGTTCGGCGATTATCCAAAGAATGGCATCCAAGTGAGTGGTATAATGTTCGACCTGAGTTCCGAGGAGGTAAAAATCGGCACGAAAGTAGAATGGGAGCCTCTTGAAATATTGGGACCTGGAGAGATGAGGAGATACTGGTATTGCTTCAAAAAGGCATGACGCCCCGTCTATGTCCTCATAGAACCCAGGAGATTTCGCCTCTCTATTTATCCTTTATTTGTAAAATAGTTTGCAAATCGTTTCTAATTTTTTATTCGAGCCTTTGAAACGTATTTTATCGTCAGGGTTTTTATTTCGAAGACATTCAAGCCGCAGTAAGTCTTATATATTGCCCTAACGCATGAAAAGATGTGAGGGGAGAGCATTGTTTGAATACATCAGTTTAATCAGCCTTGAATTGCTCGGCAAGATTTTCTTGGGCTTGCTCATAGTGTTCTTCACACTCCTTACCGTAATTCTACTTGCAGGCTATATTGCGCTTAGAACCGGGAGAATACTCTTTCCCAACTTCATATCTTTCATGATAGACTTGTTATACGAGCCCGCAAAACGGATAATTTCGTTCTTCAAAATAGATTCTGAGCTGGTTGATAGGATAAGCGTGGAGCTCAAGAACTGCATAAATTACGCAGATTTTGCGACAGTGCCAACGGAGGAGCGAGTTTTGCTGCTGCCGCAGTGCATGCGCTCGCTTGAGTGCCCTGCGAAGTTGAGTTCCGTGGACGGATTCCACTGCGTAGAATGCGGGCGATGCGAGATTGCGAGGATAAATGCAGCGTGCAAGAGGTTGGGAATAAGAGTATTCGTCGTGCCGGGCGGGACTTTTGCGAAGCGAGTGCTTATCTCAGCGAGACCAAGAGCGGTAGTGGGCGTCGCTTGTTACCCGAACCTCCATGAGGGCATGCTGAACGCAAAGCTCGCAGGCATACCGGCGCAGGGCGTCCCCTTAAAGAAGACAGGCTGCATCAATACCATTGTTGATTTTGACGAACTGCTCATAAAATTGTTTGCGGGCACCGACGGCGAGGTTGAAAAGGCGGGGGAGGTAGCATGGCGCTGAACATCTATATCGTCCTGGGGCAAATATTCGTAACGCTGCTTTTCATATTCTTAGTTTTGGCGATTGCTGCCGCCGCCATCGGCGCATACATATACAAATACAAGCGGTTCCTGTTCCCGAAGCTTGCGTTCTCGCTGATAACGTTCTTTTACAGACCGCTGAAGACGCTTCTCGGCAGCCTGCGCATCAACCCGAACGTCGTGGACGAGGTGCAAATTACGCTGTTGAATCATGCTTACCGAGAAAAATATGCAGCAACGCCCTTCGAGCGTCGCATTCTGTTCCTGCCGCAATGTCTCCGCGATATAGACTGTCCGGCGATGACGAAGCCAGGCGAGGGTATTTTGTGCAGGCGGTGTGGACGGTGCAACATCGCTGAAATCATGGAGATCTGCGAGCGGCACGGAATTATGGTGAGTATAGCGCCCGGCGGCGAGTTCGTGAAGCGTGTTGTCAAAGACAGAAAGCCAGAGGCGGCGCTCGGCGTTGCGTGCCATAAGGACCTCCACGAGGTAATGAGATACGTGACGGCGAAGGGCATTCCGATGATCGGGGTGCTTCTCGCAAGGGCGGGCTGTATAATGACCGATGTCAACTGGGACAAAGTAAAAGAGGAACTCCTGCTGACTCCTGAGATGCTGGCTCAGAATCATGCTTAAGATAGAAGGCGACTGCACGGGCTGCGGCTACTGCGAGATGGTATGCCCGAGCGGAGCCATTACGGTGTGGGGGCGTGCTGAAATAGATGTGAAGAATTGCGTTGGATGTTTAAGATGCATGGGGGTATGCCCAACACGCTTGATATCCGCCGAGAATATGACATCATAGTTATAGGCGCGGGTATAGGCGGGCTGCTCGCCGCAGCGCTCCTCTGCAAGCATTTTAAAACGTTAGTTCTTGAGAAGTTGTCATTTTTAGGAGGGAGGTTTTCGAGCTTCAATTACAAAGGATACGAGCTTCCCACAGGAGCTCTACACGTAATACCCCACTCAAAAGGTGTTTTCGCAAGAGCCTTAAAAGCCATAGGCATTCATGGAAAAACATCGGAAGCATGGGCTGAGTTCCTCTGGGAAGACCGCCGCCATAGGGTTTCAAACTTGTTAACCGCATTCAAAACGTTTAAATCACATGAGGCAAGAGAGTCTTTCATAAAGGTTGTTGCTTCAGCTTTTTTCGGCATCCACACGGAATACACGTCATTTGGCGAATTTTTAGGGAAGTTTAGAAATGAAGAACTTTACAAATGCTTTAAGGCGCTCATAGGTTTTTCGATGAGTGTTCCGCTCGAAAAAGTTTCCAAAAGTGAAGGGATGCGTTTCATAAGGAACATAGTGCTGCTGGGCAAGCCCCTCTTCCCTGAAAGCGGATGTAAAGGAGTTGTTGAGAGGTTTAAGCAAGTAATTATTGAGAGCGGTGGAGAAATATTAACACGAGTCCCTGTAAACGGAATATTAGTTCAAAGCGGTGAGATTCGCGGCGTATCTGCAAGCATCGGCGACGAGCAGATGGAAATAAAGTGCAGATGCGTAGTCAGTAATGCAAGCCCGTCGGAGACGCTCAGGATGATGAGCGAGAAAGACGCAGTTTCGGAACTTTTGAGGCGTGCGGGCTCCGTCGAAGCTGCCGAAGGCATAACGATATGCGTCAGCAGCTCCGAAAAGCTTTTTAGGAGCTGCGAAGTTGTGCTCACACCTTCAGCAAGACGTATTTCTGGATTAATACAATACGAACAGCCACTGGCACCTAAGGGCAAATACTTGCTGCTGACGCATCAGGTGTTCAGGGGCGGCGACGTGCGGAAAGAAATAGAGCTTGGTGTCGAAGATTTGAAAGAGTTGCTGCCGCATTTTGAGGACAATTGCGAAATTCTTGGCGCGCACACCTTCAGGGACGACTGGCCTGTGAATTGGGCGATACAAGGCGAGGATTTCGATGTAAGGCTGCCAGTAAGAGGTCTTTACATGGTGGGAGACGGTTGCAAAGCCCGTGGCAGAATAATGACCGAAGGTATCGCTGCGGGCGTGCTGAAAGTCGTTAGGAGGGTGAAGAAGGACTTAGCTGGATAGGGGTCCCTTTAATCAATTCCCCTTGACAATTTCTATCTTATGTCCTCTTATGCACATCCTATGAGACCTTTTTACTATCGCCTTTAAGGAAATTACGCTCAAGTCAAGAGTTTTAGACATAGCGTTTATGGAATTCCGCCCGGCGGCGATTAAATCCATCACTGGCTTCTCTAAATATTCAAACTGTTTATCATCCATGTAAGCAACGTCCACTAGGTCCGCGAACTCCTTGAGGGAACACTGGAAATTCGTTACCACGTTGGAATAGGAAGTATGATACTCCATCACTGGCTTCTTCCCAGGCTCCGGCGCCCGCCAGCGGCTCTCCAGCAGCCCACACCTCATAAGAATGTGCAGCCCATCCTTCACATCCTCGCCAAGCTCCCGCCTCAGCTCCTCCTCAGTTTTCCAGCCGTTGCTTAATTCTTCAAATATCCTCCTGTATTCGGTGAACAGGAATATGCGCAGTAAGGGAACAAAGTCCGCAGGGTCGCTTATTATTCTCGTCCTCTTCACCATGTTTATATCTTCGTATTTAACAAAAATAAACTTTTTGCGTCCTACCTTCTCCATCGTCGTTATGTTTTTATAACCGCCCTTTAAACAAAGGAGTGGGTGGCAAGATGAAAATCAACGGCGTTGAAATCGAAGATACTTTTGCGGAGGCGTTTCCGATAAAGGTTGCACGGGTTTTGATAACTGCGGTGAATGAGAAGTGGGCGAGAGTCGCCGCCGCTGAAACCACAGGCTTCGGGACGTCTGTAATAATGTGCCCGGCGGAGGCCGGCGTCGAGCGGCTGGCGACGTCTGAGGAGACGCCCGACGGACGCCCGGGGATTTACATCCAGATATGCACGCCAAGCTTCAAAACGTTGGAGGAGCAGCTCCTCGCAAGGCTTGGGCAGTGCACGCTGACGTGCCCGACGACCACCGCCTTCAATGGCCTTCCCGACGCCGAAAAGCAGTTCAATGTGGGGTTCAAGCTTAAATTCTTTGGAGACGGCTTCGAGAGCGCCGAGGAAATTTACGGGCGTAAGATGTGGCGGGTGCCACTGATGGAAGGCGACTTCCTCGTGGAGGAGAATTTCGGCGCCTGCGACGGCGTCGCCGGTGGCAATTTTTTCATCCTCGCAAAGGAGCAGATGCCCGCACTCATAGCGGCAGAGAACGCAGTCGCCGCCATAGAGCGAGTTGAGGGCACAATCACGCCGTTCCCAGGCGGCATTGTCGCCTCGGGCTCGAAGGTCGGTTCCGCAAAATACAAATTCATGCGAGCTACGACGAACGAGAAGTTCTGCCCGACGCTTCGGGACAAAGTAGATGCCTCACAAATCCCTGAGGGCGTGAGCGGCGTTTACGAAATTGTGATTAACGGGATTAGCGAGGACGCTGTGCGAAAAGCGATGCGTGCCGGGATACTCGCAGCGGTCAAGGTGCCAGGCGTCGTGAAAATCACCGCCGGCAACTATGGCGGTAAGCTCGGAAAGTATCAAATACCTCTGCACGAGATCCTTTAATTTTAATTCCTTATTTTGCTGAATAACGAGCATGCTTGTGTTTTCAGGCGGGACGGGCACGCCGAAGCTCCTCATCGGCTTAAAAGACGTCTTTGACGAGTCTCAGCTGAGTGTCGTTGTAAATACGGCGGAAGATGTTTGGGTTTCTGGGAACCTCGTCTGTCCCGATGTAGATTCGGTGCTTTACGCCCTTTCGGGGAGGATAGATGAGGAGCGCTGGTGGGGCGTGAAAGACGATACCTTCACGACGCACGAAGTCCTGAGAAGGCTGGGCTACGAGGAAATGCTGAAGATAGGCGATACCGACCGTGCGACGCACATCTTGCGAAGCGAACTTTTACGGGCGGGAAGGTCTCTGACCGAGGCGACGCAAATACTGGCAGAAAGGTTGCGGGTGCGGGCAAAAGTCATCCCAATGACTGACGACAGGGTGGAAACGCTCATACGCACCACAGAAGGAAAAATGCACTTTCAGGAGTTTTGGGTTCTGCGACGGGGCGAGCCTGAGGTCTTAGGCGTCGAGTTTAAGGGTATAAACGAAGCAAAGCCGAGCGCTGCATTTTTAAGAGAGCTTCGCAAGGCGTTCGTCGTTCTAATAGGTCCGAGCAATCCGATAACGAGCATAGGTCCAATTTTACGACTACGTGGGATCAGGGATGCACTGAAAAACAAGTTCGTCGTTGCAGTCTCCCCGATTATTGGGAAAAAGGCAATAAGCGGTCCTGCGGCGAAGTTGATGCGGGCGTGCGGCTACGAAGCCTCTGCGCTCGGCGTTCTCAGGTGCTATGCGGATTTTCTTGACGTTCTCGTCGTGGATGTCCGAGATGAGCTTGTCAGAGGCAAAAAAGAAGTGGACGGCGTGCGACTTCTGGCGGCGGATACCGTCATGAATGACGTAAAACGCTGCGAATGCCTCGCAGAATTCATATTAGACATCGTAGAGGCAGAGAGACTGCTTCCCAAGAGGACTTGAAGCAACAATTCCCAAATTAAGCTATTTCCGTGCCGTTGTGTTCGCCGTGGATGGCGTTAAGTATGTTTTCGGGACGCCGCCCGTCAATTACGATTGTTTTAACTCTGCACCGTTCAATGATTTTCGCAGCTACGGGGTCAATGACCGAGTGCGAGCCTGCTTTCAGCCTCGTCTTCATGACGATCTCCGTAAGCTCTTCAGGCGTAAGACTTTTGAACTTCTTGGCGGTGGGTTGTGTCTTTGGATCAGCGTCGTAAACGCCATCCACCGAAGTCGCAAAGAGCAGGAGCTTTGCGCCTGCGAGTTCGGCGAGAATTGCGGCGACGGCGTCCGTTGTGTATCCAGGAGAGACGCCACCGAGCACGACGATTCGCTCCGGCGACGCAAGCGCCTCTTCGTAATCTCGAGGTGGCGTCTGCCGCACCTCCACATGCAACGAACGTAACGCCGCTATCAGAAGCATGGCGTTGAGTCTCGTGGCGGCAATCCCGACAAGGTCGCAGTAGGCGTCATCGGCGCCGAGCTTCCGCACGGTCTCGATGAAGCGACGGGCAAGCGTGCCTCCACCCGTAACTGCGTAGATTTTGGCAGTGTCCTCAGCCGCAGTTCTAACGACTTCTGCCGTGTTCCTCACGGTTACGGCGTCCTCAAAGAGAACGCCCCCGAGCGAGAGCACGATGACGTGCGACCGCAGCAGCTTCCTCACCTTTTTTCCTGTTAGAATGCTACTTTATAAGACTCTCGCAAGAAGACCACCGGTTTCAACCGGTGAGTGAATTACGATTTTCTTAGTCATAAACCATAAATACATGAATTTATTAAAAATGATAAACATGTCCCACACAGAAAAGCCATGTCAAAACTAACAAGAAAACATACAACATTCTCAAAATACTTACCAGACTTTCCAAAAGCCTCTACAATTCCGCCTCTACACAGTAAGACAGTATTACTTTAACAACGGCAAATGCCTTCAATATGAATAAGCTTATCACCTTGTTAAGCATAACGAGGACTACAAACTACTTCCATATCAAGTTGCACATCAAGCAATGAAAGTTATCGATAAAAGCATGTGCTTCTTTCGCATTCTTAACAAGAAGAGAAAAAGGGACTACAATCGACCAATTTCTCTACAAAAGACAATTATTTGGTTTGTACTTTTCAAAGGGATATGTTCAAAGTTGATAGAAATAGAATAAGGCTTTCTCTTGGTAGAAACTTTGTTAAGGAGTTGATGTTAGGTTTTTAGAATTCAAACTCCCCCAATTCATAGTTGGTAAAAAGATAAAAGAGGTCAGCGTCTCCTCGATGAACGAGGAGCTAGCTTGCCCTCGCCCGTGCGTGCGTGGGTGCGTGGGCGGGAGGGACGCCGTCCGCTCATCGGGCAGGTGGCTGTAAGACCGCACCGCATCGGGCTGGAAAACTGGCATAAAGAAAGCCGCTCCAGCCCATCGAGACAAAAATAACTACGGATACATAAAACTTCCGCCCTCTCATTTAAACCATAAGCTTGGCGGTGGGGGTGTAAGCTACTCCACGACTGAAGGCGGGAGCTTCACTTAAGCCTCTCCGCTCTGGCTCATTGAGGGCAACCTGCCCAGAGCCTGAGCGACGTGTTCGGGCTGAGCACGC
>QMVQ01000022.1 GCA_003661185.1 Candidatus Alkanophagales archaeon
GAGTTGCTTTTTTCTAAAAGGGAGCTTCAGTGCCACAATAAGCGTTAGGCGACACGAAAATATTTTTTTATGTGTCTTTGAAAACTTTTTTTCAACTAATTCTAACAATGTTTTAAACGTCAGATACTGTTATTATGGGATTATCCCACAGTTCTTAACGATGATTGTAAATAAAGTAGAAAAAATTGGAAAGACGATCGGGGGCAAGCAGGCAGTCTCGCCTGTCGTTGGCGTCCTCATACTGCTGGTGATTACAGTCATCATGGCGGCGACCATCGGCGTTTTCGTCCTCGGCATGAAGAAGCCAGAAGCGGCACCACAGGCTTCTATGGCAATCACGAACGTTGACGAAGCCAACGAGCGGATATACGTGGAACATCAGGGTGGTGACAGGATAAACCTGAACAAAGCAAAGGTCGTAGCGTGGGGCGAGGGGGACACGAGGCGTGAGTGGGACCCTGCCGACGACGCCGTCACGTGGTTTGAAGCTGGCGATCAACTGGAGCTCGACCTCGACCATGGTTGGATAAAGCTCAATGGTGCCACTCTACGTGACCTCTCCGACAACAATGGTTGCGATTTCGAGTCCGGCGACACGGTCTACGTCAGGATAATAGATAAGGATACGGGACAGTTGATAGCGTCGCTGGAGGCGACCGCTTAAGCTTGCTTGCCCTTTCCCCTATTTTTAGGGGGGTGTTTATGGGAGAGAAACTCATTCCGACTGGAATTTTATCGTTAGACACCGTTCTGGGCGGCGGGTTGCCAGCAGGCGCCTTCGTGCTGCTTCTCGGCGAAGACGGAGCTGGGCATCAGGAGTTCGCTTACACTTCCGCTTTGATGCTTTCGCAGCTCATCGAGAGTCCAGAGCTTGCGGCTGGCGGCGGTGCGGAGCTTCAGCTTCCTGAGAAGATATATTACATGTCGTTGACAAGGGCAGCGGAGGACGTTCTCAACGAGCTTAATATGTCGTTTTCTATCGCAAATAGCGCATTTTTAGAAAAAAACATGCGGTTCATGGATTTTTCGAGGGAGTATTTCAGGAAGTCCATAGTGCCGTATTCGTGGCTGTCGAGAGAGTTCACGATAGAGGATGTGGAAAGGTTGATGGCAGGCGAAAGGAGCTTGTTGGAGGCGCTTGCGGATGCGCTGAGCGAGGTTACGGAGCGATGCCTCATAATTTTCGACTCGCTGACGGCACTTGCGATGTGCCCTGATGGGATAAAATGGGAAGATTTGCTAGCATTTCTGCGAGGCGTGCAGCGAGCCTTAAAGCTCGGCGAGGGCGCCCGTCTGCTCTACGGGTTGCTCACAAAGGACGTTCTTAAAAAGAGTGGCGAGGAAGCGATTTCTGACTGCGCTGACGCCGTTTTCGTGTTCAAATGGGAAGCATTTGGAACGACGCAACGCCGAAGAGAAATGCACGTGCGCAAGCTCCGGGGGCTGATGCCGAAGCTCGAAAGCGAGGGCGTCGCAAACTTCGAAGTCAAAATAACGAGCAGGAGCGGCTTCGAGATAAGTAAGGTTAAAGAAGTTCTTGGCAGGTAGTTTGGGCGGTTCGTGGATTTGGTTGCGTTATGTGGTGGCGAAGCGTGATATGCAGCGGCTGAGCACAGGCATCGAAGGACTCGACGAAATGCTTGGCGGGGGCATTCCTAAAAGGCACATAGTTTGCGTCCTCGGCGCGTATGGCACCGGGAAAACGACTTTCGCCCTACAGTTCACGCACGCAGGCTTGGTGAATAACGAGAAGTGCATTTTCATAAGTTTCGAAAGCGGTGAGCGGGAGCTTGTGCTAAGCGGGAAAAACTACGGGTTGGACCTTGAAAAGTATTTGAGAGAGAGTTTCATGGTGGTGAAGCTAAGCCCCACGAGCTTCAAAGCATCAATAGAAAGGATTGAAAGCGAGTTGCCAGCCCTTATAACGGCTTTTGGTGCGCAGAGGCTGGTTGTTGATTCGATAACGCTTTTCGAGATGCTTTTCGATGACGACGCTGCTCGACGATCTGCGCTCTTTAGGTTCTGCGCAACGCTGAAAGAGCTGGGCGTGACAGCCGTGCTGACTGCGGAGGCGGACAAAGATAACCCGATGGTCTCAAAATACGGGCTTGTGGAGTATGCGGTGGACGGCGTCATCCTCCTGCGTTACATCCGTTCTGATGCCATGACCCCGACGACGCTCGCCATAGAAATTGTGAAGATGCGGAACACGTGGCATTCCAGAGAGATAAAACCCTACGACATAACTTCTGAAGGCATAAAGGTGCATACAGGCACTGAGGTATTTTAAGGCTCATGCCCTCTTTTCCTAAGTGCCTCCTTCACGATTTTAATGGCGCAAAGCTCGCCGCAGATTGAGCAAGCATCGCTCTGCGACGGGCGGTTTTTTCTGATGCTACGGGCTTTCTCGCTATCGATTGCGAGTTTAAACTGCGACTCCCAATCAAGATTACGCCTTGCGAGCGCCATTTCGTCGTCAAACTTCCTTGCACGTTCCCGCTGCCCGTTTTTGACGAGGTCGGCGACGTGCGCCGCGATTTTCGTGACGATGGTCCCTTCTTTTACGTCCTCGATGGTCGGAAGCGCTAAGTGTTCTGACGGCGAGACCATACAGAGAAAGTCTGCTCCGAACATCCCGGCGACGCTCCCGCCGATCGCACCGACAATATGGTCGTAGCCCGGGGCGATGTCAGTGACAAGCGGACCGAGGAGATAAAGCGGGGCGTGGTCGGTAACGCTCTTCATGACCTTGACGCCCGCCTCGATCTCGTCGAGCGGGACGTGTCCCGGACCCTCGACAATGACTTGGACGCCTGCCGTCCGAGCTCTCTCAACGAGCTCGCCGAGTAGAATGACCTCAGTGAACTTCGCACGGTCGGAAGCGTCAGAGATGCAGCCTGGTCGTAAGCCGTCGCCTAAACTCAAAGTCAGGTTGTAGTCTTTGGCGATTTCCAGCAGGTAATCGTAATTTTTGTAAAGGGGGTTTTCCTTCTCATTATGAATCATCCACGCGACGAGGAAAGAGCCACCACGGCTCACTACGTCGAGGATACGGCGGCTACGGCGCAGCCGCTCTAAGGAATTAAGATTCACGCCAGCATGTATCGTGACGAAGTCCACGCCGTCCTTTGCGTGTTTTATGATGGCGTTGAAAATGTCATCCTCGGTCATTTCCACGACGGGGCGTTTTTCACCTTCTAACGCCGCTTGGTATATCGGGACGGTGCCTATGGGCACGCTCAGCTCTTTTAAGAGCTGTCGTCGTGTTTCGTCGAGGTCGCCGCCCGTAGATAAGTCCATTATGGTGTCCGCTCCGTAGTTCACGGCGACCCTCGCCTTCTCCAGCTCCTCTTCGACGCTCACGTAATCCTTAGACGTGCCGACGTTCACGTTTACCTTCGTGCTCACGCATTCTCCCACCGCCTTCGGGCTGATCTCACGCTGGTAATTTCGCATGATAACGACTCTTCCAGAGCGAAGCAGCCTTAGCAGTTTCTCCGGCGGCACACTCTCCTCTGCAGAAACCGCCTTTATCTCTTTATCGTCAACGTCCACTCTCATCACTCTCAAAATAATTTCGACGCCCCTTAAAAAGGCACTTGCGCATGCCACTTTGGCGTAGGTGGTGCGAAACTACCTTGATTATTTTTCTAGGGCGCACTCCCACCGCCGCCCCGTCATGCTCGGTGTCAGCCTTCGCACTCGTTAAAATTTTAATGAATCCGAAACTGCCTCCTCTCATCTCGGGCGATTTTCACAACGCCGCATGTGAGGTCACTTGAACGTTAAAATGTTGTAATCTACCGCTAATTTCAAAACCTAAAGGTAAAAAGGAAAAAAAGAATCTATTTTCCTTTGAATTCCGGTCTTCTCTTCTCGAGGAACGCCTTAAGCCCCTCGACGGCGTCTTCGAGCGAGCGAGCGATGCCGAAGCACTCAGCCTCGTAGAAGAGGGCTTCTTCGAGCGGCATCTCGATGCCTTTGTTAACTGCGAGCTTAATGATGCCGAGCGTCGCGGCGCTCTTCGCCATGAGCGACTTAATGAGCTTGTTCGTGGCGTTATCGAGCTCCTCCGGCGGCACTACTTTGTTCAGAAGTCCGAATTGATACATTTCTTCAGCGGTGTAATGCTCGCCAGTCATATTAAGCTCCATCGATTTCGTCCGTCCGATGAGTCTTGTGAGGCGTTGCGTGCCGCCAGCTCCCGGAATAATGCCGAGGTTGACTTCAGGTTGTCCGAAGCGGGAGTTCGTTGAGGCGATGCGGAAGTCGCACGCCATCGCAAGCTCCAAGCCGCCACCCAAGCAAAAGCCGTTAATCTTTGCAATTATCGGCTTTTGCAGCCGTTCCATGTAGCGCAGGACATCCTTCAGCCATATCGAGTAAGTCCTTGCCTCAAAAGGACTCTTCTCCAGCAGCTCCGGAATGTCGGCGCCTGCTGAGAACGCCTTGTCGCCGGCGCCCGTGATGACGATGACGCGCACGCTCTCGTCGGCTTCGGCGTCCTGCAGGGCGTCCCAGATTTCCTTGAGGATGGAAGAGTTCAGGGCGTTCAGCACCTTCGGGCGGTTCAACGTAATTGTAGCGACACCGTCTTTCTTCTCATATATTATCAGTTCGTAGTGCTCAGTCATTTTTCCACCCCACTCCTTTTTTCCTTGCCTTTCTTAAAAATATCTCCTGAAACTTCATGCTGGACCAAAAAGAAAAAAAATGTTTTGTTTATTCTACGACTTTAAAGACCGGAACGACCCGCTCGCCAGCCGAATATTTGTCACCGGGCAGCGTCAGCCCCTCTTTGAGCTCTACGGTCTTGCCGAGGACTTCAGGTGTAAGCTTCGAGATGTCGTAGTCGAGCCTTGCGGGAATCCAAGGTCCTTCGGCGGTCTTCACCAAACAGACTATGTAGGGCCCCTCAAAGCCCTCGGGCGGCACGTTGATGACCGTAAGCGTCATTAGCTCGCCCTTCCCGCTCATTTCAATCTTCTCAAGCTCCTTGCTGCCACATCTCTGGCAGACCATCATCGGTGGGCACGTGACTTCACCACATGCCCCGCACCTCAGCCCAAGCAGCTTGCCCTCCTTGAGCGTCTTTTTGTATTCGTCCATCGTTAGCGGATATTTCGGGGCTTCCATCAATTCCTTCTCAGCTTCTTCGATTTCTATGCCTGCCATTTCCATTCCCTCCTACACTATTTCTTTCTTCTCGACCTTCCGAGGATTACGTGTGCGAGGGTTGCGCCGTCGCCGCCGAGGTTGTCAGTCATGCCGATTTCGGGAACGGGGTCTACCTGGTTACCCTTGACGGCTTTGCCGAGCAGCTGCTCCACGATGGCGTAGATTTGCGAGACGCCGGTGGCGCCGACCGGATGCCCCTTGCCGAGTAGCCCACCGGAAGGATTGGTCGGGATGACGCCGCCGATGTCCGTCTGCCCTTCCTCGGTAGCGTCCGCTGCCGTGCCCCAGTCGAAGAAGCCGCAGCACTCCAGCAGGATTATCTCCGCAATCGTAAAGCAGTCGTGCGCTTCGAGCACCTGAATGTCCTTCGGGCTAAGCCCCGCTTGCTTGAACGCCATCCTCGCTGACGCTACACGAGCAGGGAACTTCGTGTAATCTTCTTGCCTGCCGAGCGGCCCTCCTGAAGCTTGCCCTGTGCCGAGCACGTATATCGGCTCGTCGGTGAACTTGCGTGCGATGTCCGCTGAACAGAGGATTGCGGCAGTCCCTCCATCGGAGAACGGACAGCAGTCGAGCAGCGTCAGCGGATACGCTATCATCGGCGAATTCAGCACGTCTTCGACCTTTAAATTGCCATATTTCTTGTAGAACTGCGCCTTCGGGTTTATTGCGCCGTGCTTGTGGTTCTTGATTGAGACATGCGCCATCTTCTCTCTCAACTTGTCAAGTGGAATGCCATGGACCTTTGAGTAGAGCACGGCTGCCATCGCAAAGACGCCAGGGAACGTCAGTCCGGTCTGGCTTTCGAAGCGGTCGCTGCCCATTGCGAACGTCCTCGTTGCGAATGGCGTGCCCATGACGAGCGTGCGTTCGGTGCCGCCGGCGAGGACCATGTCGTAGGCGCCGGAGGCGACCCACATGTAGGCGTCTCTGAACGCCACAGTCGCAGAAGCGCAGGCGCCCTCGAACCTCGTCGCCGGAATCGTACCTAAGTTAAGCTCCCACGCAAGGAACGGAGCGATGTTCGCAACGCCCTCCGCCATGCCACCGAGGCAGTTGCCCACGAACAAGGCTTCGATGTCGCCTTTGCCGACGCCCGCCTCCTCCATCGCTTGTATCGCTGCCTCTGCGAAGAGTTCTATGTTGCCCTTTTCGGATTTACCAAATTTCGTGTGCCCAACGCCGATTACTGCAACATCTCTCATTTTTCCACCTTGCTTTGGTTTCCACAAAGAGACCTTATATAATTTTTCATTTCTGTGCAGAGGAGTGCCAAGGAAAGAAAGGTGGCAAAACTCCAGTGCATAATAAAAAGTCTTCTTGAAGCTATGAGAATCTCCAAAAAACTACATAGCTTTAGCGACGAAATTTTGTAAATGCAAAAACGCATCAAAGACTATACTGGGTAACTCGTGCAGCAAGAGGGGCACAGCGGCGCAAAGCGGTGTTTAGAAGCTCGCTGGAAGCATAGCGGGACGACTGCAGGACCTGTAACTGCCCGTGGTGTGCTACGAACATCGTTTAATGGAGGAGACTTGCTAATAACGGTCGTTGCGACCTTCATGACTACAACGCCGAGATCCGCCGCAGGTCCGCAACCACGTCGGGCAGGACTTCAAGCACGTATTTGACATCGTCGTCCGTAGTGTATCTTCCGAGGGTGAGGCGGAGCGAGCCTCTTGCGATTTCGGGTGGCACGCCGATCCCCAGAATTACATGCGAGATTTCCCGCTGCTCAGGGTCATGCGAGGAACATGCCGACGCCGTCGAGGCTGCGATGCCTGCAGCGTCGAGCCGCATGACCAAAGCTTCGCCGTCGAGCCGTGCGAAGCAGAAGTTTGCGTTGTTTGGCAGCCTTTTCGTCGGATGCCCGTTGAGCCTTGTGTCTTCGATTTCGAAAATGCCTTTTATTAGCATGTCCCTGAGCCTTGTGAGCCTCTCCTTCTCAGCCTCCAGCCCATAAATGGCAAGCTCCACCGCTTTCCCAAAGCCGACCGCTGCAGCCACGTTCTCGGTGCCGGAGCGCAGCCCCCGCTCGTGCCCGCCACCGTGCATTATCGCCTCTATTTTATCAAAGGCGTCCCTGCGGACGTAAAGGGCGCCGATGCCTTTTGGTCCGTAGATTTTGTGCGAGGAGATAGATAAAAAGTCCACGCCCAGCTTGCGGACGTCAACCTCAATTTTCCCGACGCTTTGAACGGCGTCGGTATGGAAGGGCACGCCATGCTCCGCCGCAATCTCCGCAAGCTCCGCAATCGGCTCGATGGTTCCAATCTCGTTGTTTGCGTGCATTATTGAGATGAGGCAAGTGTCCCCACGAATCGCTTCCTCAAGTTCCTCGGAACGCACGAGCCCGTATTCGTCCACCGGCAGGTAGGTGACCTCGAAGCCCAAAGCCTCAAGGTTCTCGCAGGGGCTGAGCACCGCATGATGTTCAATTCTGCTCGTTATGATGTGGCGTTTTGTGCTGTCATGCTTCTTTGCGGCGAGAGCTGCGCCTTTAATCACAAGGTTGTTGGACTCCGTGCCACCGGACGTGAAAAAGATTTCCGAGGCATCGGCGTTTATTCCTTTTGCTATTTTCTCTCTTGCATCTTCGAGGGCGTGCCGAGCCTCTCTGCCGAAACTGTGGATGCTCGAAGCGTTCCCGAACCTCTCTGAGAAATAAGGAAGCATTTCCTCCAAAACTTCAGGAGCAACAGGCGTCGTCGCTGCATAGTCCATGTAAATTCGGCGGACTGGCATCTTTTCCTTCATTTCCAGTTTAAGAGCTTGCATTTTCACCCCTCTTCTCCTAGAAACTCGCGCCTAAACTCCTCAAAAACCCCTGAGAGCGTTAAGTGTCTTAAAATTTCCTCACTCAGCCACGCCGTCGCCCGCTCGCACACGTATTCGTCGTGCTCGAAGCTCAAAGCGTGCTTGTCGTAATGCACTTCCCATAACACGAGCGCAAATGGCGGCGCCAACTCTATTTTGTCCTCGATTTCGAGCCGCAAAAGCCTCTCCAGCCACATAACGTCGCACTTCCCCCAGCCCACCCGCTTCAACGCACTCACTATTTTTCGAATCATCCCGTGCACGAAGGCGTTTGCGGCGATGTCTATAACCAAAAAGCGCCCTTGCTCGTGTATCTCTATTTTCTTGACCTCACGCACAGTGTTGCCCTGCGGCTTCACCGTAAAATTCCGGAAATCGTGTCTGCCCAAAAAGACTTCCGCCGCCTCCTGCATCCTCTCTACATCAAATCCCTCGTTCAGTAAAAAATACTTGTAGCGGCGGAGCGTTGCATCCCTACGGGCGTTAAAGTCGTTGGGAACTTCGGCGGCGGCTAGCACCCAAATATCGTCGGGCAACATGCTTGTTATCATCCTCGGAAGCATCTTGAGCTCCGCCTCGGAAAGCTCCCGCCGCAAGTCGAAAGCGACGACCTGTGAGAGCGCGTGCACGCCCCTGTCGGTGCGTCCCGCCGCCGAATATCGAGCGGCTCGTCTGTCCTCGAACAAGTTCAGCCTTTTGAGCGCCCTGAATAGCTCATCCTCAATCGTCGGGACGCCGGGTTGTGTCTGGGAGCCATGATACTTCGTGCCGATATATGCGAGCTTTAATGCAATTCGCATCTCTCAAACCTCTAGTGGAGGGAACCTTATAAGGCTTTAACAATTTTTTAATAAAGCACATAGAAAAGCAAAAAGAGCCTCATGACTACGAGTCGACAAATGCTTATTTACTATGAGACAAAAAAGGAAAAGGATGTATTTAGAAGAATGGCAAGCAAAAATTCAATCGGAATAGATTTTGATGATCGACTGCACAACTAGTGATTTAGCCTTAAATTAACGGTGAATGGCAACGCCAATGACTTTTCATCTAACAGCCGGGCATATATTCTTATAACTACAAAACTTGCACTTCCACCTATTTTTCCTCACAGGAACTGCATCTCTTCTTCCAAGCCAATAATCCAATGCCCATTTCATTTTTTGATCGAATAGCTTATGGTTAAATTCATATTCCTCCCTGTAAATTTCTTCGCCTGTTCCCTGGTAAATATACTTCAACTTTATCTTGTTTGATAGCTTGGGCAATTTAGCAATCTCTTTGAGTGCAGTTTTGATATCCATAATAAATGTACCTTCAAGAAATGCACTGGGAATTCCTAAGCTCATAGCGTATTCCTCGCTTATAGATATCCTGTTAGGGTCAATTTCAAAAGCAGAGCAGACTTCTTCTATGCTTATGCCTCTACTTATCATTGAACTCAATCCATACCAGTATATCATTCCTTGCATCTTGTCACAATACACTTGTGAGGGAGAGGGATGTCTCTTAGTCATTCGCGTCTTTGTTTCTACTACTTGAGTCAGGTATATACCTCCCCTCCCCGTTTTTGCTATTTCATCAATAAAGCCTAGAATAAATACATGATCAAATTTAAAAAGGACAGGGAGTTCACGAGTTATTCCCTTTCTTTTATATTGTTCTGTCCCTACTATGATGTTATGGACGATAACATGTAATTTATCTGCAGGTGTTTCGACCCTCACAGGTATTACTTCACTAATTTCGAGGAGCAGACTCTCATGAATCTCACTACCCCTCTTCATTTCTGGAGTCCTAACATCACCATACTTACGTCTAAGGTCCACTTGCATCTCGCACCAAAACTGACGCGCAATGGATGACGCGGGTACTATTGTCATGTGTCCTCCTCCTTACATGGGGCACGCAGTCCAGTACGCATACAGCCCTTTTACTCAAAGGTAGCTGGCATTGCGTTAATTAATAATCTTGCCTCAACTGGTATTGTGTGAAGCCGTTGTCAAGCCCGTTCTCCTCATTGCGTTAATTAATAATCTTGCCTCAACTCAAAAAACACCTTAAGTAAACTGAACAACCCTGAGGAAAATGACCTCCGACACCGCACAGCTCCCGGGGCTGAGGCGTTGTGCCGAAGCCGTCGTCGAGATTCGAAGCGACAGAGTCTTCAAAACCCGCATCTCGAAGGGCTACCGCATAAAAGAGTTGGATGAGCGGCTCCGCCGTGAGCGGACGAGGATGGAAGCCAAAATCATCGCCGACGCACGGAAAGCAGGCGTCCCTACCCCGATAATCCTCGACGTTGACGACGTTGAGTTCAGAATTACGATGGAACGAGTTCGTGGCGAGGTCGTCAGGGACGTCTTGGAGCGGCTTCCGCTGCCGGAGCGCATCAAGCTCTGCGAGAGAATAGGCGAAACGGTCGGAAAGCTGCACGACGCCGGCATCGTCCATGGCGACCTTACCACCTCAAACATGATTCTCAGCGATGATGGCAGGCTTTACCTCATAGACTTCGGGCTTGCGTTCTACGAACGAAGCGTCGAAGCTCGTGGCGTGGACGTCCACGTCTTCTTCCAGACGCTCGTCGGCACGCACGAACACCACGAGACGCTCTCAGAGGCTTTCGCAAGAGGATACAAGAGGACATTCCCAAAAGCCGAGGAGGTGCTGAAAAGGGCGAGGGAAATAGAGACACGCGGGCGGTTCGTGGAACGACGCTTGACCCAAACGTGACCTAACCACCATGCTTTGAGCTGTGGTTGCTGCTTAGCGTTAATCCTGCCCTAAAGCCTCCTTGCCCGCCCTCACGATTTTAGTCAGCTCCACGACTCTCTTCGCCACGGCTTTTGCGCCCCGCAGCCCGAAGTCGTCTTTTAAAGCAAGGAGTCTATCTTCAGGGTCAAATTTCCCGACGCCGTGCAAGCTGGAGACAACGCCCGCGCCAAAGAGGTTTCCGGTGTCGTGGACGCTCACCGGTATCATCTCAAGCGCAAGCATCCAGTAACCAATGCTAAGGAGCGAGGTTTCGATGCCACCATGCCGCAGCCAGCCGACGGCGATTGCGCCGCCGACCTTATCCTTCATGCACCGCCGATAAGCCTTGCCGAAAACTAACACACGAGTTCTATCCATGAAGTTTGCGAGCTGCCCTGAAATTCGTGCGAAATATACGGGCGTCGCCACAATTAAAGCATCGGCTGCCACAAGCTTCGGGAAGATTTCTCTCATATCATCATCTTGCGAGCAGAACTTCTCGGCGGTCTGCTTGAGCAGACACCAGTTGCAGTGCTTGCAACCTTTTATCTCCCTACCTGCAAGCGTCACAAGTTCCGTTTCGGCGCCTTCTTCGCTCGCTGCTTCCAACGCCGTCCTCAAAACATTCTCCACATTTCCGCCCTTCACAGGGCTTCCACAAATGCCCAAAACCTTCATGCTATCACCTTTTGTTCCATTCGCAGCTCATGAAGCCTCCCCAGCCCGCCGCCTCGTTATTAGTTTCCTCAAATCCTCCAAAATTCTGCGCAATATTTCTCTCTCCCGCTTAAGTTTGAAATCGCCAAGCTCGCTCTCCACGTAAAGCTCACGGACGCCCCTAAAAATCTTGTAAAACTCCTCATCGTCGTCATATCTTACCACAAGTCCCTTCATCTCCCGGTATGCTTCCCTGATGACGTCCAGATATTCCCTGTAATACTCATCTGGTGGCGCTCCTCTGCTTAACGCCTCGCCGACCCTTCCAAGAAGACGCTCCGCCGTCAGGAGCAAATCCTCAACCTCCTCAAGTAAGGGCGCACTCACGCATGCCCTCTCGGGGTAAAACCTTCGCACAAAGGGCTCTCTCACCGTGACGATACCGACGAGCTGCTTCCCGCCTTCGAGCACGGGGAGTCGTCTCACGCCTTTCTCTTTCATAAGTTCGATAGCTTCGCTCACGGACTTCTCTGCATCTATGGTAATAAGCGGAGCTGACATGATATTCCTCAAAATAACATCGCTTGGCTTCTTGTTTTCAGCAAGAGCCTTTGTTATTAAGTCACGTTCCGTTACGATACCGACGGGCATGCCCTTCTCTATGACCACCAAACTCCCCACGTTTCTATCTCGCATCAGTCGTGCCGCCGCTTCGGCGCTCGCATCCGCTCCGACGGTCACGACGGACTTGCTCATGATGTCCTTTACCTTCATTGTTCGCCTATTTTCGAAGCTTTTATAAAAAGCTGCGGCTCGGAACGCCACACGAACGTAAGGAATGAGAAAAATAGAAGCAGAATATTCAGAAGCGGAATTATCAAGAGCGAGGGGTCGCCGTCAGGGATGAAGCTCTTCGCATTCAAAACACGCAGCACATAACATAAGTTGAAAAAGAAAGTAACGGTCAGCCCAGCATAAATCGCCCATGACGCCCGCCGCCACAGTGCGAGCGCAAGGAACGCGAACGCCGGGAACAAATACCGCTCATGCATCCTCGTCATCGTCATAAAAAATGAGAAAAACATGAGAAACGTCGAAAATGCAAGAATTTCAACTTCTGCAGGCTTTTCGTCCTCATCCTTCGGAAGTCGACGCCAGAGCGAGAAAAGCACAATGACTACAAGCATGCAGAACATCAGAACGCCGTAAGTCCTGTAGGAGAGCCACAGGAACTTCTGACCATCGGGCCTCCAAAAGCCCCCGAGGAAGAGTGCCCAGATGTTGTAAGCGTTTATTGAGGTGTAGGGGTAGCACTCGTAGCCCTCCGTGTAAATCTCGTTGAGAAACTCAGGGACGTTTGCGAGGCGATCTGCGAGACGTCCGCTGCCGTGCGGCGGCACGAACGGCACGACTAGCAAGAGACATACTGCAACAAAAACAAACGCCGAAAGTGTCAGCCGCAACACAAACTTCCGCCTTCGAGCCACGCTGAAAAAGCGTCTCGCAACGTAAATAAGCAGCGGCGGCAGTGCGACCACGCTTTGCGGCTTCGTGAGGACTGCAACAGCAAAGCTCGCCGCTGAGAGCTCAAGCCGTCCCTTTAGCACCAAAAAAAACGAAAGTACAGCAAAGAACGTGTAAATTGCATCCATCTGCCCCCAAACCGCAGCCTCAAAAATAATTGCTGGGTTAAAGGCATAGGCAGCAGTCGCAAATACAGCAAGCCGTTCGTCGTCGGAGGAACGCCGCAACATCGCAAATATCAGGGCGGCAGTCGCAACGTCGAAAATGTTCGCGGGCAACTTCACCACAAAGTGTGGCAAGCCCCAGAGGTTCAAAGCGGCGGCGATGCTCCCGAAAAGCCAGAAAACGTAGACGTTAAACGGAGGATAATCGCTCCACGTCCGCTCGTAGAACGAAAACGGGTGCTCAGCGGCGACATGAAACCAGATCTTGAAGTCGTTCATATCGATATAGTAGCCATCGAACGGGAAGAGAAACAGCCTCAACGCAAAAGAGCACGCCAAAATCGGCATCAAAAAACGCAAGCCGCCTTTGCCAACGGAAAGCCGCAAACGCATAAGCACGCACCGAATGCACACACGCCGCCCGCTACTCTTCCAGCCCGAAGCCTTTCCAAACGCCCTTAATCTCGATGCCAACATTTGCCTTCAGCATGTTCAGCCCCTCAAGCAGCTTCTTCGTCGAGTGACCTCCTCCCCGAGTCGGGGCTTCCACCGTGAAGCTTAAGAGGTTGGGGAGTGTGCAGGACGAACCTGCGCTCCCC
>QMVQ01000023.1 GCA_003661185.1 Candidatus Alkanophagales archaeon
TCCATAACCTGGGCTACTCCGGCGTCTTCACATACCCGATGCTCTTCGGCGATGCGAACATAGACGACGTGGTTTCGATCAGGGATGCGCAATGGATCGCGAAGTACGACGTCGGGCTCGTGGATGACGGCGCAATCGACGTTGCGGCAGCTGACGTCAATGGCGACGGGCGTGCGACGGACACGGATGCGATGCTCGTCGCGAAGTTCATCGTCGAGCTTATCTCAGAGTTCCCAGTGGAGGCATGACAGGTGGAGAGAATGCCGGCGGCGGCGTGTGGAGCAGCGTGCGACGTTTGCGCACTTAAAGATGCCTGCGGGGCGTCTTAGCCACATCAAGGAGAAGTTTGGGACGTCGTGTCCGGTCTTGGAGTGTGCGATGAAAAGGGGCATGGATTTCTGCTTGCGGTGCGCCGACTTCCCCTGCGGGACGCACTACGAGCACGGCATGCCCTTCAGCCACAGGTTCCTTGACATGATGAAAGAGTTCAAAAGTGGGGTCAGAAGCGAGGAGGCTTGAAGATGCTACCAAGAGTAGCAGCGGCGGTGTGGGGCAGCTGCGTATCTCCGCTCGTCGAGGCTGCGCGTTCGTTGCCTTTCGACGTTGAGGTCTGGAATCTCGTGGAGGTCGAGGAGGGGCGGTTAGAGGAATGCTTACGCTCGCTGAAAAATACTGACTTGATCCTCGTTTATCCAATGGAGAGCTTGCGTTGCTGGGAGCTGCTGGAGAAAGGGCTTGCGGGGCTGGAGAAGCCAATAGTGGCGGTGGGCGGCGAACCCTCGAAGTGGCTGCTCTCGAATGTCGGCACGAAGGTCACGCTCGTCGCAAATCAGTATTTTGCGTTTGGCGGCGTTGAAAACCTCAAAAATCTTTTAAAATTCCTTGCAAGCGAGGTTCTCGGCGTCGCTTGCGAGTTCTCACCGCCAGCAGAGCTTCCGTGGGATGGGATTTACCATCCTGACGCATCTTCGGCGTTTAACAATGTCGAGGAGTATTTGCGGTGGTATGAGCACGCGGGACATCTCAAAAAGGCGCCGACCGTTGGCATCCTATTTTACCGAAACTACTGGGTCACCGGAAATCTCGAGGTTGAGAACGCTTTAATTAGGAGCTTTGAGGCTGAGGGTTTGAACGTCATAGCGGCGTTCTCTTACAGCAGCGCGGCGGAACATGGCGCCCGCACGAACCTCGAAGTCATAAAGGACTTTTTCATGGACGACGACCGTCCGAGGATAGACGCGCTCGTGAATCTGCAGTGGACACCGCTCGGTGGCGACTGGCGTGACCGCAAAACTTCGGCGGAGCGTGCCGTCGAGCTTTTGAAAAGATTGAACGTTCCGGTATTCCACCCGCACATCGCATACCACATGACTGAAAACGAGTGGCGTTCGTCCGGTCAGGGCGTCGGCGGCAGCATCATGGCGTTTACGATAGCGTTGCCTGAGCTTGAGGGCGTGGTCGAGCCGATACTTGTGGGCGTCACGAAGGCGGAGCATGAAGGCATCGCGGACACGCTCGTGGAGCGTGCGACGCCCGTCGAGGAGCGAGTTCGCAAAATCGTGCGGCGTGTGAGGCGTTGGTTGGAATTGCAGCAAAAGCCGCCTTCCGAGCGTAAATTGGCGTTCATCCTGCACAACAATCCGTGCGCGAGCGTTGAGGCGACCGTCGGCTCCGCCTCCCACCTTGACTCGCTGGAGAGCGTTGCCCGCATCATAAACAAGCTTAAAGAGGCTGGTTATAAGGTCGAAAACCCGCCGAAGGATGGAAAGGAACTGATAGAAACGATAATGAACCGCAAGGCAATCAGTGAGTTCCGGTGGACGACCACCGAAGAGATAGTGCGGCGTGGCGGCGTTCTTGCATTCGTGAGCGCCGACGAATATGAGGCGTGGTTTAGAACGTTGCCTGAGGACGCTCAGAGGCGAGTTGTGGGGGCATGGGGTGAGCCGCCAGGTGAGGAGCGGGACGGCGTCCCTGCCTCGATGATTCACGAGCGTCGCATCCTCGTCACGGGCGTGAGTTACGGGAACGTTGTCGTGTTGGTGCAGCCGAAGCGAGGATGCGCCGGCGCCCGCTGTGACGGGCAGGTCTGCAAGATTTTGCATGACCCGAGTGTTCCGCCGCCACACCAGTATCTTGCGACTTACATGTGGCTCGACAAGGTTTTCGGCGTCGACGCCATCATCCACGTAGGGACACACGGGAACCTTGAGTTCTTGCCGGGGAAGGGCGTTGCGCTTTCGGGCTCTTGCTTCCCGGACATTGCGATCGGTGACGTGCCACACCTCTACATTTACAACTCGGATAACCCACCTGAGGGCACGATCGCGAAGCGTCGCAGCTACGCCACGCTCGTCGACCACATGCAGACCGTCATGACCGAAAGCGGACTCTACGGCGAGCTTAAGGAGCTTGAAGCCCTCATTTCGGAATACAAGAAGGCTGAAGGGGCGAGGGCACATGAGTTACAACACCAAATCTGGGAAGCTGCTCGCAAGGTCAAAGAGATTGAAGGCGTCCAGAACTTCGAAGAGCTTTTAGAGCGTGCTCACAAACTCATCACGCAAATATATAACACGCAAATTCCTGATGGCATGCACGTTTTCGGCGAAATTCCAAAGGGGGATAAGAAAATCGAGTTTGTGAGAGGCGTGCTGAGGCAGGAGCTGAGGGCGTTTGCATTGAAAGCTCTACGGCTTAGGGGTGAGAGCGACGAGGGTGGCGTTAGGCTTCTTGCGGAAGCGGACGAGCTTTCAAGGCGTGTCGTTGAAGCCGCTTTGAGCGGGCAGACGGCGGCTGAGATTTTTGAGGAGTTGAGTTTTAACGCTCTCGACAGCAACTCGCAGCGTGAAGTTGTGGAGGAGCTTCGTCGTATGGTCAAGAAAATTTCGGACGTTTCTTCAAGGATTGACTCTTCTGACGAGTTAGGGAGCTTGCTGAGGGGTTTTGAGGGTGGCTATGTCGAACCGGGACCTTCGGGACTGGTAACGAAAAAGCCGGAGGTGCTGCCGACCGGTCGTAATTTCTTCTCGCTCGACCCTGAAAGAATACCGACGAAAGCGGCATGGGAAGTCGGGAAGAAGCTTGCGGAGAAGCTCCTTGAGCGGTATTTGAGAGACGAGGGTAAATATCCGGAGAACGTCGCCATGTATTGGATGTGTAGCGATATCATGTGGAGCGATGGCGAACAACTCTCGCAGATTCTTTATTTGATAGGTGTGGAGCCGCTCTGGGAGAGTGGCAAGGTGCGGGGCTTCAGGCTCATCCCGCTGGAGGAGCTTCGCCGCCCAAGAATCGACGTGACCATCCGTGTCAGTGGAATTACCCGTGACAACTTCCCGAACGTCATCGAGCTTTTGGACGAGGCGTTCCACGAGGTTGCGTCACTGAACGAGCCCTTGGAGTTGAATTACGTGCGGAAGCACGCCATTGAAAAGTTTAGGGAAGGGACGAGCTGGCGGGATGCCACACTTCGCATATTTTCAAGCAAGCCTGGCACCTATGGCGCGGGCGTAAACCTTGCCGTCTACGCTTCTGCGTGGAAGGAGGAGCGGGATCTTGCAGAGATTTTCGTTTACTGGAATGGCTACGCCTACGGCAAAGACATCTTCGGTAAGGAGGCGCATGAACACCTAGTTTCGCAGCTTAAAAGCGTCGAGATGACGTTTAACAAGACCACAACCGACGAGTATGACCTACTGGGGTGCTGTTGCTACTTCTCAACGCACGGCGGGCTCACGGCAGCGGCTCGCACCATCTCCGGTAGGGACGTAAAACCATACTACGGCGACACGAGGGACGCAAGCGCCGTCGAGGTGCGAACGCTCGCCGAGGAAGTTAGTAGAGTGGTGCGCACGAAACTCCTGAACCCGAAGTGGGTCGAGGGTATGAAGCGGCACGGCTACAAGGGCGCCGGCGACATCTCGAAACGCATCGGACGCGTCTTCGGCTGGCAGGCGACCACGAGAGAAGTTGGCGACTGGATTTTCGACGAGATTGCGAAAACCTTCGTGCTCGATGAGGAGATGCGCCACTTCTTCGAGGAGAACAACCCATATGCGCTCGAAGAAATCGAGCGTCGCCTCGTCGAAGCTGCCGCCCGAAATCTCTGGAAGCCCGACCCTGAAGTGCTGAAAGGACTCAGGGCGGCGTATCTTGAGACGGAAGGGCTACTGGAAGAGCGGATGGGCGATGTGGCAGCGCCACTACAGGGCAGCTCAATAGATGTGCTCACGGCGGACGACGTTGAGAGCTGGGGCGAGAAGCTACATAAGGTAAGAGAGCTTCTGGAAACGAGAGAGGAAACTCAGTAGGCTGGTGAAATTCATGCGGGAGGCAGCGGTGCGGCGGCAGCTGCTTCTAACCATTTTATTGGCATTTTTTCTGTTTTTATTCGTCTCCGTTGCGGAAGCCAGCGTCGTGGAGCGGAACTTCACGGCTGAAGGCGGTTATCTCTGGTTTGCGGGGGCGCTGCCCGGCTGTCCCGATGATGAGAGCAAGAAGCTTGTGGTTTATGAGGGCGAAGAAATCTATTTCGTGAGCGAGAGCGGCGACTTCGTGGACGTCATAGTTTCAGGACCCTACGAGCACGACGGCGATGCAAAGTCCGGTTGTAAGGACTACGAGGTGAGAGCTGGCGAGCCTTGGGACACGAGCGGCATGAAAACCGGCTACTTTTTCAAGGTTGTGGAAGAGGCAGACGAGAGCGTCGGCGGCTGGTTCGGCGTTGAGCGCCACTCCTTTAGTATCGAGCTTGAGAAGGAGCGGGTGCAGGAAGGCGAACGCTTCACGCTACGCCTCAAGAAGAACGACAAGGAGTGTGGCGTTTTCAAGCTCACCATCGAGGACGACGACGGTTTCTCGATAACAAACGAGGAAGGCGTTGACGTTTACGAAATCTTAATCGAATATGAGGAACGTAACTTCCGGCGATTCGCCAAGGGTCAGGCTGAAGTTGCGGGCATCAACTTCACAGTCGACGGCGAGCTCGTCCTTGATACTGCCCTCCTAAAAATGGAGGATGGGGAATACAAAATCATCTTGGAGGATTGCGCCACCGACGCCGACGATGACGTGAGCGTGGAGGTCAAGCTCGTGCATCTGGAGCTTGAGGTGCCTGCGGAGGTCGTGCGTGGAGAAGACCTCGAAATCATCATCAGAAGCTCGTTCTTCGAGCGTGCCGCCGCCGTCTCCATCACATCAGGAATGCTCAACCTCTACGAAGGCGTCGTCACGCTCGACGAGGACGGGAAGAAAAAGCTACGAATCCCTACCGAAGACGCAGAGCTTGGTAGATATAGAGTGGAGGTGAGCGTGAGCGGGATTCGTAGGACGAAATACGTGGAAATCATTGAGGGAGAGCTTTTCGTAAATGTTCCTGCGGAGGCAACCGTCGGTGACGTCATCACGGTCAACGGCACCGCGAACTATGGCGAATACGTTATTATTCTGGTGGATGAGCGTTTTGAGGACTGCGTGCGACTGAGCGTTTCCGAGGGCAAGCGGAGCTTCGAGTGGAGCTGGGACACGACCGGCGAGAGCGAGGGGCGGCAGAAGCTTGAGTTCTTCGTGGTCTACGAGCCACTGACGTTCTCTGAGGGCGAGCGGGTGAGCGATGACTGGCAGTCTGAAGAGGGCGTGGACGCGCGTGCGTCGCTTCTGCTCCGCCTGCCGAGCCTCGAGCTTGAGGTGCCGAGCGAGGTTGCGGAAGGCGACGATGTCATCATCAAGGGCAACGCCACCGGCACGAGCCGCATCTTCATCATAATATTCGACCGCAGAGGCAAAATTGTCTTCCCGGAAAGCGGCGTTGCGCACGCTACGCCTGTGGTGCGAGGGAGCTTTGAGGAGGATGCCGGGACGCTCGACGCTGGCAGGTATTATATTGTGGCGGTGCACGCCGGCAGGGACGGCGTCACGAACGCAATTGAGGGCAGGCGCTGGGACGTTGGCGACGCCTCCAAAAGCTTAGAGCAGCGGCTCGAAATCCTTGAGGATGCGCTCACGGCGGCGGGCAGCGATGACCTCTTCGAAGAGGCAACGCTCGTCGTCAGAAGTCCAGAAGTCGAACTTCATGCTCCGAAAAGCGTCTCAGTTGGCGAGCTTTTAGAGGTTCAGGCAGAAACGAACGTCAGGGACGGTGAGCTTGCGAGGTTTACCCTCTCTAACAGCAGCTTTCGCCTCGAAATGACAGCTTTCGTTGAAAATAGCTGGTTACGCGTTAGTTTTAACACCTCAAAACTCCAGCCCGGAGTTTACAAGCTGACGGTAGACGTCGCCGGAAGGGTGCAGGACTACAAGAACGTGACGCTCCTCGCCACCAAAAAGAGCGAGGCAAAAAGCACGCCTGCAAGCACGAACGAGAGCGTAAGCGAGGTAGGCGCTGGGGAAGAGCTGTCTGAGGAGACTTTTGAGAGTGAAACGCAGCCGCCGCCCGCCGCTGGAGCCGGCGGTGGGAACGTCAGCAACGAAAGCTCGCCGCTCAGCGGCTTCCCAAGGGTGCCGGTGTCGAGCTTGCTCGTAGTGGTAGCTTTGACGGCGGCGTTCGTGCTGCGGCGCCGCCTCCGTTAAGCGGGCATGTCCGTGCTTCTTGGCTCCTCAATCCTCGCATCAAAACTCTTATTGAAGACTCTGCCGTTCATGCTCGTAGGCGTCATTCTTGCGGAGTTTATCGTAGCGTTAGGCGTCGTAGAAAAGCTTTCGTGGCTCGCGAAGCCGATAACGAATTTTTCGCATCTCAGAGAGGAGTGTGGCGTAAGCTTCCTCCTCGCTTTCATTTCGCCGACTGCTGCCAATGCTATGCTTGCGGACTACTACGAAAAAGGCTTTATCGAGAAGAGAGAGCTATTCATCGCCGCCATGATAAATTCCTTTCCGGCAGTCGTCATGCACTGGCGTTATCTCCTTCCGATAGTTGTGCCGCTGCTCGGCATTGCCGGCGTCATTTATTTCGGGATGCTCATGCTCGTCGGGCTCCTGAAAACGACGTTGCTCATGCTCGTCGGCAGATTCGTGCTCGAAGGCAGCGGCGCATCGCCGAAATCCGATGCAAGAGCCGGGGCAAAGCGTCCGACGCTTCCAGAGGCTTTCCACAAGAGCTTACACTCTTCTAAGCCTGTGATGAAAAGGATAGTAGCCATCACCGTGCCGACAATGTTTGTCGTATGCCTTTTGATAGAAGTTGGAGCATTTGACGCCCTTTCTTCGCTGCTCAGTGGCGTGACGTCGCTGCTTCCAGTGCCGCCGGACGCATTGGGCGTGATCGCCGCACACCTCGGACATCATACTGCGGCGTGCACGGTCGCCAGCGGACTTCTCGCCGCCGGGAGACTCTCCGTAAGGGACGTCGTCATAACCCTGCTCTTCGGAAACGTGCTTGCGAGCATCACGACCGCCTTACGCTTTTTTGCGCCGCACTACGTCAGCATTTTCGGTCCGAGAGAGGGTCTGGAGCTGATGACGGTCTCAACGGCGATAAGAGATGGGATCACTCTCGTTTTGATCGCGGCACTCATGCTGCTCTGGTGAATTTGTTTTGCTCCTCTCAGCTTGGCGGCTGTGCTTCACAGCCTACTTAAACGATGCGCCAGTAACGACCAAAGCTGGGAAAGGCGTCCATCGCATCGATCATAACATCCACGCGGAACTCCAGCGCTTCATGTTACCCAAATAAAATATATAGCGCCAAAGTATTACTACCATGCTAAATGGTGCGCCATCAGCCCATAGGTGAGGCGTCTTGATAGTGGTCATCTCGACGCTGGCGTCCACGAAGCCGCTGATCACGGCTTATCGGAGCATAAGGGTGGGGAACAAGCCGGAATTGCGAGTTTACTACCCACATGAAGTGAATGAAGAGTGGGTGGAGCTTAAAGAGTTCGAAAGGAAGTTAAAAGAAGCCTCTGCGGTCTTAATAGACGTCAGAGGAGGGGGAAAGGTCGAAGAGGTTCTTCATCGGGCATTAAAGGGAAAAAATAACGTCGTGGTCACGCTCATCGGCTCGCCGAGGCTGATGTCTCTTACGAGGCTCGGCTCCTTCACCATGGAGAAGTTCTCTGAAAAGTTCGAGGAGAGCTCTCGGCTGAGCACCGAGGAACTTTACAAAAGAGCGAGGAGGATCCAGAGTATCATCGAAATTGCCGGAAGACTTCCGATAGGCTCGCTCCGGGACGCAAGAAACTACGTGAAAATCCTGAAATACTACTCGTACGGCGGCGAGGAGAACTACCGAAACATGTTCATTACCCTCTTGAGGTATTTGGGCTACAAGCTTCCAGAGCCTAAGGAGCCGAAGGAGAGGCACGAAATCGGAGCCTATCACCCAAAGCTCGGCTTTCTTGAGGAGCCTTTGCCGAACGAGGAAAAGCCGAGCGTCGGCGTGCTGATTTACGGCGGCATGCACTTCGACCAGTGCGTCCCGCCACTTAAAGCCCTTGTGGAGCGTTTAGAGAATCTTGGCGTTAGCGTCACGCCGATTTATGTCGAAAGCACGACGAAGACGTTAGAGGGCATTCGGCGGTTCTTCTTCAAACACGGAAAGCCTGCCGTCGACGCTGTTATCAGCCTCCTCTGGTTCAGGCTCAACGGCGGCCCGCTCGGCGGAGACCCGAGACCTACGCTCGCGCTCCTGAAAGAGCTCGGTGTGCCTGTCTTCTGCCCGGCTCCGATGTACATGAGAGAGGTTTCGAGCTGGGAGCTGTCGCCGACCGGGCTCTCTCCGATCGAAATTATATGTGCGGTGGTCTGGCCGGAGCTTGACGGCTGCGTTGAGCCCATTCCCTGCTGTGGGCTGAAAAGCGAGGAGTTTGAGGGCGTCGTCGTGAAGGACACGCTTCCCATTGAAGGTCGAATTGAGAGGGTCGTTGCGAGGGTCGGAAACTGGATTTCGCTGAAAACGAAGAGGAACGAGGAGAAGCGTCTCGCAATAGTTCTTTACGATTATCCCCCGGGGGAGGCGAACATCGGGAGCGCCGCTTACTTGGACACCTTTGAGAGCGTGAAAAGGCTCTTAGAAAGGCTAAAAGCGGAAGGTTATGTCGTCGAAATTCCAGAGAGCTTAAAAGAGCTTTTTGAGGTCTTTGCGGTCGTTAATTCCGGGAGGTGGCTGGATGCGAGGAAGACGCTAAAGAACTGCCCGAGCATCGAGCTTCAAGAATATTGCAGGTGGTTTGAGGAGCTGCCTGAAGAGTTGAGACGGGACGTCATCGAGAGCTGGGGACTTCCGCCGGGGAACGTGATGGTTGAGGGCGGTTGCATTCTCATCCCCGGGATCTGGCTGGGGAACGTCTTCGTCTGCCTCCAGCCATCAAGAGGCGTTCACGAGAACCCTGAGAAGGCTTACCACGACAAGAAGCTCCCGCCACATCATCAGTACATCGCATTCTACAAATACCTGCAGAGAGAGGTGGATGCGGTCATCCACGTCGGGACGCACGGCACGCTCGAATTCCAAAAGGGTAAGGAGGTGGGGCTGAGCTCGAAATGTTTCCCGGACGTCCTGATCGGGAACCTCCCGCACGTCTACATTTATCACGTGCTGAACACTTCCGAAGGTTCGATTGCGAGGCGTCGCAGCTACGCCACGCTTGTGAGCTACAACTCGCCACCGTACACGACTTCCGACCTCTACGGCGACCTCCTCGAGCTCGAAGACCTGATCAACGAGTTTCACGAGGCGAGCGTTCAAGACCCGAGGAGGGTGGAGACGCTTCGCCGTAAAATCATGGAGAAAGCCGAGAATCTTCACTTAGACGGGAGAAGCGTCGATGAAATTCATGACGAACTTATTGAGATGAAGCGAAGTATCATCCCCAAAGGCTTACACGTTCTCGGCGAGAGGTACTCCGAGGAGGAGCTTGTGGACTTCGTCCGGCTTCTCCTTCGTTACGATAGAGGCGGCTTGAAATCGCTGAACAGAATACTTGCGGAAAATAAAAGGCTGAATTACGATGAGCTTCTCAAACGCCCCGGCAAGCATGTTAGGACTCTTGATGAAATTGAGAAGGAGGCGGAAGAGCTTGTAAAGACGCTCCTTTCCGAAGGGGTAGGTAGGGTTGTGAAGAGAGGTGGCGTTTCAAGACCGCTGAGGGCGGAGCTGAGGAGGACGCTCGAATTCGGGCTTTCTGTTGCGAGGAAGTTTCAAAAGAACGACGCAGAATTGGATAATGTTGTTAGAGCCCTGAATTGCGAGTTTGTCGAGCCAGGACCGGGCGGGGACGTGCTTCGGAATCCGGAGGCGCTACCAACCGGCCGCAATATCTATCAGTTCGACCCAAATCTGATACCGACGCAGACCGCCTGCGAGCGAGGCGCCGAGATTGCGGAGAACACGATAAGACGCTTCTTGGAAAAGCATGGGAGGTATCCTGAGAGCGTGGGCGTCGTTCTCTGGGGCTTTGAGACGACGAAGACCGGCGGGGAGACCATCGGTCAAATCCTGCACTACCTCGGCGTGAGGCTGAAGCGAAGAGGGGCTTGGAGCGTCGAGCTTGAGGTCGTCCCGCTGGAGGCGCTTCGCCGCCCGAGGATCGACGTGCTTGTTAACATCTGCGGCTTCTTCAGAGACATGTTCCCGAACGTCCTCCAGCTTTTGAGCAGGGCGTTCGAGCTTGTTGCGTCTCTCGACGAACCTCTTGACAAGAATTTCGTGAGAAAGCACGCTATAGAAGCTAGAGAAGTGTTGAAGGAGTTGTTTCCTGAGGGTGAAGAAATATCTGAGGAGCGTTTTTGGAGGCTCGCCTCTGCGAGGGTCTTTGGTCCGGACGCCGGCGAGTATGGGACGAAGGTGACGACGCTCATTGAGGCTTCGAACTGGGAAGAGGAAAAGCAGCTCGCAGAGGCTTACATCAGCTCGATGAACCATGTTTATGCGGAGAACGTGCACGCCGAGAAGGTTGACGCCCTCTACAGAAAGCTGCTTTCCACCGTCGAGCTCGTCTCGCAGATCAGAGACTCTCATGACTATGAGATAACCGACTTAGACCACTATTACGAGTTCTTCGGCGGCTTGTCGAAGGCTGTGGAGACCGTCAGCGGGAGGAAGCCGGAGATGCTGATCACGGACACCACGAAAGAGGTTCTGAAGACGGAGGAGGTTTCAAAAGCCGTAAAACGGAGCGTCAGGGCGAGGCTGCTGAACCCGAAATGGATCGACGAGATGCTGAAACACGACTTCCACGGCGCACAGAAAATCGCGGACCGCGTCGAGTATTTGCTGGGGCTCGCCGCCACGACCGGTGGCGTCGAGAGCTGGGTGTTCAGCGAGGTTGCCTGCCGTTTCGTCTTCGATGATAAGATGCGGAGGCGGCTCGCAGAGAACAACAAATGCGCAGCTGCGGAGGTCATCGAACGCCTCCTAGAGGCGGCGAGGCGGGGCTACTGGAAAGCGTCGGAGGCGGAGTTGAAGAGGTTGAGGGAGGCGTACCTCGAAATCGAAGGACGCCTCGAAGATGTGGTATGAACATGTGGCTCATTTTTATTAGCAAGTCTTAAATGTCATCAGAGCGGTAGCATTATCGTGGTGGTAGCATGAGTGGAGGTATGCGTGTCGGTATCGGGTTGGCGGTGATGGTGGCGGTTCTGTTCATGGCTCTGTTCACGGTTGCGTCGTGCGCCGCTCAGCCGGAGCGGGTCGTGGTGCTGACGCCGCAAGCCGCGGAGGTGCTTCGCCTCCTCGGAGCCGAAGACAAGATTGTGGGAATAAGCAGTACGGTCCTCGGGTACGGTAGGGACGCTTTCTTCCCCGAACTTGCGGGCATGCCGCAGGTCGGCTCGTTCCACCATCCTGACGTTGAGAGGATCATCGAGCTGGAGCCGGATGTTGTCGTCGAATACACGTGGGCCGCTCAATACCTTGAGGAGAGCCTCACGCCCCTCGGCATCGAGGTCTGGCGTTACGACTTCTACGAGCCGCAGACGCTCCTCGACGAAATCGAGGAGCTTGCAAGCCGCTTGGGGTCCGAATACGAAGGCGCCGCACAGGAGTACGTACGCTTTGCAGAGGAGAAGATGGAGGCGATAGAAAGCGTGGTTTCCGGAATTCCAGAGGATGAACGTCCTAAGGTCTTTATCGAGGGCGGACCTTACGGGCAGTATTACACGACGAACAACAGCGGCTGGGCGGTCTGCGTGGAGTGGGCAGGCGGGGAGAACGTAGCCGCCGACATCGTGGGCGAAGGGGGGCACGCTGGGGCGTGGCTCGACCCGGAATGGGTCGTCGATCAGGACCCGGAGGTTTTCGTCAAGGTTTCATGGTGGCACATGCCAGGTGGCTACGGCTCCGACGACCCTTTTGCGCTAAAGGAGTTCAAGGATGAGATCGCCGCAAGGTCGGAGCTGGAGACCGTTTCGGCTGTAGTCAATGACGGAATCTACGTTATCACGTTCGACATGCTGCTCAGTCCAAGCTATTTCGCCGGCGTCGCCCAGCTTGCGAAGTGGTTCCATCCCGAAACGGCGACGAGCCTGAAACCTCGGCAGTGGCATAAAGAGTATCTCGAAAAGTTCCACAACTTGGGTTATCTCGGCGTCCACACATATCCGCTGCTGTTCGGCGATGCGAACATAGACGACGTCGTCTCAATACGCGATGCGCAGTGGATAGCAAAATACGACGTGGGACTCCTCGGCGATGACGAGATAGATGAGGTGGTGGCGGATGTCAGCGGCGATGAGCGCGTCACGATCACGGATGCGATGCTCGTCGCGAAGTTCATCGTCGGGCTCATCGAAGAGTTCCCGGTGGAGGCGTGACGTAATGCCGCCAACGATGTAACACACAAAGTATGTAACATTAATTTTTTAACTCATACAACTTTATACGTCAGCATGGAATATGGATATGCCATAAGTAGGAGGTGAGGAATGATGAATAAGAAAATAGGAATGGTGGTATTTTTCATGGCGGCGTTCCTGCTATCCGCAACCGTAATGGCGGCAGATGTTAGCGTAGAGTCGGTGACCGTGGAGCGTGGCGGCTTTGCGTATGTGAACGTCACTATAGAAAACGTGCCACCGCCGGGACTCGGTGCGTATTCGCTGCTCATGAGCTTTGACCCCGGTGTCGTGAGCATCGAGGAGGTGTATCCCGGCGATTCTCCCTTCGGGACGCCTGCTGCCGTGAACATAGACAATGATGCCGGTGAAATTCGATTCAACGATTACATAGCGGCGGAAGAGGGTCCGGAGAGCGTGTGCGTTGTCAAATTGGGGCTGCGAGCTGTCGGCGATGCTGGTGACGAAAGCGTGCTTGACGTGACACCGCTCGAAATCGCAGACGCCTCTGGAACGCTCGTCACGGCGACGGAGCACGACGGCGTCTTCGGGATAATGGCGCCGACCGTTGCGCTTGAGCCGTCAAGCGTTACCCTTTACGAGGGGGAAACCGCAACGCTGAACGTCACCGTCCACGACGTGCCGGAACCTGGTCTCGGCGCCTATTCTGTCGAGATCGCCTATGATCCAGCGGTCGTCAGCGTCGAAGAAGTTCTTAGCGGTGAGGAGCCCTTTGGGGAGCCTGCGGCGGTGAACGTGAACAACACTGCGGGCTGGGTCGCCTTTAACGACTTCATCACGAACGACACGGGTCCGAGGGATGCGACGGTTGCGTCGCTGAGGATAAAAGCTCTAGCA
>QMVQ01000024.1 GCA_003661185.1 Candidatus Alkanophagales archaeon
ATTTTTACTCATTATTTATTAACATTTCGCTCATCTTAAAGGGAAAGCACGACGCTCTTGCGAAGTCTTAAGGCGCTAAACGCATCGCCACGCAGACGAGCGACCCGTATGAGCTAAGCACGTGGGAAAAAACGACGCATGGAAAGTAAAGCATAACGCAAATTTACATACACGTCGAACAAATGAATAGCAGATGAAAGCAGTAATCCGCAGCTCAGAGGTAAAAGGGGAGGTGTTTGCGCCGCCGTCTAAGAGTTATACGCATCGAGCGATAGCGGTTGCTGCGTTCTCTGAGAGATGTGAAATTCTTTTTCCACTGCTCTCCGGCGATACGAGAGCAACAATAAACGCTGCTGCTGCGTTCGGTGCCGCCTTGGAGCTTAAAGGCTCAGATAAGCTTGTCGTCCGTGGCACGCAGCCGAAGACGCCCGACGACGTGGTAAACGCTGAAAATTCTGGAACGACGCTTAGGATATTCACGGCTGTAGCCGCTCTCTGCGACGGGATAACCGTTTTGACTGGAGATGCGTCGCTGCGGCGCCGCCCGAACTTGCCGCTGTTAAAATCGCTAAACGAGCTCGGTGCCAAAGCGCTCTCGACGAAGGGCGACGGCACCGCTCCTTTAATAGTCAAAGGTAGGCTTAAAGGCGGATGCACCGAAATAGATGCAAGTATCAGTTCGCAGTTCGTCTCCGCCCTCCTCATTGCGGCGCCGCTCGCTGAAAACCCTGTGAAAATCATCGTCAGCAGGCTAAGTTCTGAGCCCTATGTGAACATCACGCTTGACATCTTGAAAAGGGCAGGCGTAGCCGTGCGCCGTAAAAAGCACGAAAGAAAAGAAATATTCGAGGTCGAGCCGCAGAGCTACGACCTTCGCCGCTTCACGGTGCCAGGTGATTTCTCTTCCGCCGCCTTCATACTTGCGGCTGCCGTCGTGAGCTCGGCAAAAGGCAGCGTTGGTGAGGTCTACGTTAAGAACCTGTTCCCGTCGGCGCAAGGCGACGTGAAAATTTTGGATATCTTAAAAAAGATGGGCGCAGACGTCCAATGGGACGAGGAAAAGGGTGTCGTGTGCATAAAGGGCGTGGGACGGCTGAGAGGCGTCAGAGTGGATGCAAGGGATATTCCGGATTTAGTGCCAACGGTTGCGGTTTTAGGCACTGTCGCCGAGGGCATTACTGAAATAACAAACGCCGCGCACCTGCGGCATAAGGAGACGGACAGGCTAAAAGCAACAGCGGAGGAACTTTCAAAGCTGGGCGCAAAGATAAAAGAGAAGGAAGACGGGCTGGTCATTGAGGGTAGCACTCATGCGGCGCTTCACGGCACCGTCGTTGATTCAAGAGGCGACCATAGAATCGCAATGGCGTTAGCCATCGCAGGACTCGCCGCCGACGGCGTTACTGTAATTGAAGGCGCCGAATGCGTTTCTATTTCTTATCCTTCGTTCTTTGAGGAGTTGAAAAAATTAGGAGTAGAATTAGAGCTGTTAGGATGATGAGAAGTTAGGAATTTCCGAAATGCGATTCTTCAGCTCTGAGATGACTTTACCGACCTTATCTGTCACCTTATACTTCCGTAAGGCTTTGCCTTTCGACTTCGGCTCGTAGGATATTTCATAAGCACTCTCCAAGAAACCGCATTCCTCCAGCGTTAAGAGATGGTATGAAACAAGCCGCCGGTCCTCCTGTATCCTATTGCTTATCTCGCTTATGTGTAAAGAATCGTTCATCAGGAGCTCTATGATTTTATACCTAATAGGATGCAGCAGCACATGCGCATCCCTCAACAGCTCCTCTGTTTCCATATTATTTTTCTTTCAAACTCTTTATTCCTATATATACCTTTCTAATTTGTAAATGTTTCTGAGCTGCAGGCGCCTTAATATTCCACCTCAAAGGGTAGTCCGCTCACACTCCGCTTCTCTATGTCGACGCTGTATTTGGGCTCCTTAAAGACGAGCTGCGAAGAATCCCAATCTATGTCGTGGCGGAAGAACGGCATGTATTTGATGTCTCGGTAGTGCCCGACGAAGTGGAAGAAGAGCAGGTGCGCAAAGCTCTCGGCGTCCCGCCGCCCTAAAATCCTCTTGTAGTACTTGCATAGTTCGACGGTGCTCATCTCACGCAACGCCTCCATGTAAGGGCGAATATTCTTCATGCAAAACTCCTTCGTGAAGCCACGCTCTGCAAATCTCGCATTTATCTCGTCGGCAGGCAGCACTGGCGTCTTCCCTATATGCCCAAGCCGCCACCACGGGCACAGCAGCAATAGGTCAGTCCGCCCGTTCCAGTTGTAGGGGAATGGCACTAATGCCTGATCGAAGCTCGTGTCGCATTGTATCCATTTCCTGTCTATGTAGGCGTCCACTGAGAAATGAATCGTCCAGCTTTGCTTTTTTGCCATTTCCTTGAAAATTTCCTCAGGAATTACGACCCTTATCAATTTTATTTTCGTCTTGTCGAGGCTGTATCTTGCGGGAATTCCGATGGAGCGCAGCAGCGCAATTTGTAAGCTCGCTTTGTTAAAGCAGTTCCCGCCGCCTTCCTCCAAAGTTTCAAGGGCGGACTTTGGCGGCTCCATCTCGAACTTTATCTTGTCAATCATGTAGTAGAAAATCATCATCGCCGCTTCTCTCGGATTTCTGGCGCCCTCCGTTATTTTTAGGGCTTCCTCCTTAATCCGGGGGTGATGAGCCTCGCAGAGCGGCGTCGGCGCAAGGAACGGCTGAAGCTCAGGGTCTTTTGGAACCTCCCACGGCACTTCCGGAATCTCAGGAACCTTAAACTCCTTAGTAGCCATCTCACGCACCTCCTAATATTTTCTCATCCAAAGGATAAGTGCCATATTTGCGTGCGGCGTTCACCATTGCCGCTATGTTCTCGTCAGGCGTCTCAAGGGAGAGCTCGCAACCGGGCGCTAGGATGAAGCCACCTCCCGGCGCCGCCTTTCTGATGGCGTCGAGACATTCCGCCTCCACCTCTTCGGGCGTGCCATAGAGCAACGTTCTTGTTTGGTCGACGCCACCTATTACCGGAGTCATGCGTCCATATTTGCGTTTCGCAAATGCGATGTCGTATTTAGAGCCCCGGTCCCAGAAGTTAATGCCGACGAAGGAATACAAAGGCGCTAGGATTTCAAGGAACGGTTCTCTGCCGCAGACGTGCCCCATGAGAACCATGAAATGCTTCACGCCCTCGATGAGCTTGAGGTCGTAGGGCGTGCCGAACTCCATGTATTGCTCAAGTGTGTAAATATCGCGAGTCGCCCTCGTGCAGACCATATAACAGACGCAGATGCCGTTGTCATACAACGCCTTCGCCATTTCTATCATTGATTCCGTGAGAACCCTTAACGCTCGGTGCAGGAGGTCCGGCGCCCTTATCATGTCTATCGAAACCCGGTCCAAGCCGCCGATCCACGATGCCAACGTTATTGGGCTCACGAGGAATCCTATTACAGGCACTGTTGACTCCACTTTATCAATGATGATGTCCTGCGCCTCCAGAACTAAAGGAATCCTTCCAGCTTCCTCCCACCACTCTGATGCAGAAATCTTGTCAATCTTCTCCCAGTCTTCAGGCTTTTTGACAGCATATTCGACGGTATAGGGCGTGGAAGTCTTCACGAACTTTGTTTTCGTGCCCCACGCCTCTGCAGCCATCGCAATATCCGACATCGGACACAAGAAATCAACGCCGAACTTTTCGTAAAAAACGAGCTGCCCTTTTGCGATAAGTTTCGCATCCAGCGCATATTTGTCAACAGCGACGCCCGCCATCCTCGCACCGATGGTCAGTGGTAAGCAGCCCACTGGCACCCTGTCAGGCTCGTCTAAGCCCATTGCCAGCATTACTCTATCCGCAGAGGTCATCTTCTCCTTTTTCACCTTCATATTCATCCCTTCACATATTTCCCATACTTCTCGGCGGCACGCACTACCGCCTTTATATTCTCAGGCGGCGCGATCGCAGGTAGCTCGCAGCCCGCAGAAAGTATGAACCTGCCTCCGGGCGCCGCATTCTTTATAGCATCGGCAGCCTCCCGCTCAACGTCCTCAGGCGTCCCCATGAGCAGCGTGCGGTTCTGGTCAACGCCGCCTATCACCGTAACCTCATATTCATTTTTCACGTCCTTTAGGCTGAATTTCGTGCCCCTGTCCCACCAGTTCACGCCCACTATTGGGTATTCCCTAATTATAAGGCTAAGTAACGGCTCGACGCCGCAAACGTGGGCGACGATGGGCACTTTACGCTTGACGGCGTGGCTTAACACCTCTAAGTCGTAAGGCATGCCAAACTCCGCATACTGCTCCTCCTTGAAGAGCTCCCGGCTCGCTCGTGTACAGACGAGCATGAAGTGCGTCACGCCTGCGTCTATTGAGGTCTCAATCCTTGCTTTCACGGCATCGGTCAGCGTCCTCAATCCTTTATGCAGCAAATCTGGATTTTTCTTCATGTCCACTACGACTCTTGAAAGGTCAGCAACCCAGCTCGCAAGCGTCAGCGGGCTTATGATGAAGCCCATTATCGGCACGCCTCTCAGACGCTCAGAGATTATTTCAACAGCGCCGAGATAGACACCACGGCGCCCAGCTCTTTTCGGGTCCGGCACCTCAATCTTTTCCCAGTCTTCAGCAGTCTTGACTGCATACTCCTCAGTCACGGGAAGTGTAAGCCCCTCATGGAACTTCGTCTTCGTGCCGAAGGCTTCCGCCGTCATACACACGTTCGTGCCCGGCGTGACGACGTCCGGCTTGTATTTTTCGAAGAAAGCAAGCTGCCCTCTTGCAAGCTTTTCGGCGTCTTTGGCATATTCCCGCATTCCCACGTTTATCTCCCTTGCACAAATCATTAACGCCATGAACATCACTGGGACTCTATCGGGCTCCTCGCCACGCAGCGCCGCCTCGAAACGCTCCATAGGCGTCATTTCAGACATACTATTGTTTTCAACGCCTCCTAATTTAAGTATTATTGCTTAAAAAAGGAAGAGAAAATTTTAAGTATTTTTGTTTGTAAATCGAGATAGGCGATATCATGGCGAGGGATGAGATATTTGATGGTTTGGCGAAAGCTGTTTTGCTCGGCGACGACACCGTCGCTGAGGAGCTTACAAGAAAGGCGCTTTCTGAGGGCATTGCTCCTTACGAAATCATAGAGAAAGGCTTGTCCGAGGGCATGCGAGAGGTCGGGCGCAAGTATGAAGAGCGAGAGTATGCGCTTCCTGAGCTCATGCTCGCCGCCGAGGCTTTTTACACTGCGTTGAAAATTCTCGAGCCGGAGCTTAAGAAGGAGCGGAGGGAGAGGAAGACGCTCGGCAAGGTAGTTATCGGCGTCGTGCAGTTCGACGTGCACGACATCGGGAAAACGATTGTGCGGACGATGCTCGAAGCCAGTGGCTTTGAATGTGTGGACCTCGGCAGGGACGTGCCGACTGAGGATTTCGTGCAGACGGTGAGGGATGAGCATCCGGACATTTTAGGGCTTAGCGCCCTAATGACGACGACAATGCCTGAGCAGCAGAGAGTCATCGAAGCACTAAAAGAGGCAGGGCTCCGGGACAGCGTTAAGGTTATGGTCGGCGGCGCCCCGGTGTCGAGAGAGTGGGCAGAGCGTATTGGAGCGGACGGATATGGCGAAGACGCCATTGATGCCGTTGTTGAGGCTAAAAAGCTTTTAGGCATCAGTGATTAATCTTTAGGTTGTTACCAGAATAATGAGCAAGAAAGCTCTTGCCCTTTTAGGGTTGAGATGAATTGCATCCCAGACGAAAGATTTATATAACATATACTATATACTTTTTTGATGAGAATAGAAAATCCCACCAAACAATATAAGTCAGATAACCACTTGGTGTATAGTTGTCAGTATCACGTTATATTCTGTCCAAAGTATAGAAGAGCTGTACTTAAAGGGAATGTAGCAAGAAGGCTTGGAGAACTAATTCTGGAGAAACAGGAAGAGTATGGATATAAACTTGATATGGAGGTTCTACCAGATCATGTTCACCTACTGTTGGATGTAAATCCAAAGATATGTGTTTTCAGGGTTGTCAATAGGATCAAAGGTTATACATCTCGAATTCTTAGAAAAGAGTTTCCAGAACTAAGGAGTAGACTTCCAACTTTATGGACTCATTCAAAGTTTATACAGTAGGGGCTGTAACTCTCGAAGTTGTAAAGAAATATATTGAAGAACAAAAGGGGAAATGAGATGAGAAGGGCTAACATCTTCAAACTAAAACCCACAAAGGAACAGGAGAAAAAACTTTTCGAGTTAGCAGATAATTGCTCACGGTTATGGAATGAAATTAATTATAAGAGAAGACAATCTTTCTTTAGTGGAGAAATAGATTGGAACACCGATGAAGAATACAACAAGTACAAGCATCTAATAGGCTCAGCAACTGCTCAGCAAATCATCATAAAGAACAACGAAGCTTGGAAATCCTATTTTGCTCTGCTGAAGCGAAAGGCTAAAGGAAAACTTCCGAAATATCAAAACGTAAGACCACCGAGATATTGGAAAGACCGTAAGAAAGGAAAGAGAGTGTTGAGAATTCTCATTCGTAATGATTGTTACAAGTTAGGAGGTGATGTGTTAAGGCTACCGCTTGGGTTAAGAATAAAATGGAAAGGCAGAAATAGGTGGAAAGGTAAACAAGGACGTTTAGAAATAGTATACGATGACTTATCCAAATCATGGTATGCCCTCCAACCTGTAGAGGTTAAACCTCTACATCAACCAATTGGAAATAAGAAGGCATACTGTGATTTGGGAGTTAGAGTTCCAATAATGGCAGAAATAGATGGCGAGGTAATAGGATTTAGAGGAAATTCTCTACTGGCAGACTGGTGGTACTGGACTGAAAAGATTGCCGAACACCAATCCATGCTGAAAGAGACAAACGATAAGCACACATCCAAGAGGTTAAGAAAACTGTACAGAAAGCGAAAGAGAAGGTTCAGGCATGCGGTGAACACCATCGTCAGCAGATTCGTCGAGCTGTGTTATAGTAAGGGAGTTTCAGAGATCGTTGTTGGAGACTTAAACGGCATCAGAGAGAACAACACAAAAGGGAAGAAGGCAAACTCGATGATACACAACTTCTGGAGTCATAAGTATTTGGTACAGAGAATCAAAGAGAAAGCTGAGGAATACGGCATAAAAGTGATTGAAGTGAACGAGTCTTATACTTCCTCAGTATGTCCGAGATGCCACTCAAGAAATGTATTCAAAAGAAAAAGATTGTTCAAGTGCTTGAACTGCGGGCTGGAAGCTCACAGGGATGCTGTTGGTTGTGTGAATATAGCTATAGGACACGCTCAGACCTCCCGGTCTGCGGGTGTCATTAACGGGGCGGTGGCACGCCCCCTGCTTCTCTCAGCAGAAGCAGGAACCTCACACGCTTCAGCGTGAGAGGATGTCAGCACCGCGACAGGAACACGGAAGCGATTCACGCCGATCTATGTCGACTACCTTCCGTTTTCGGCAGGGTCGCCTCGTCCTCGGGAGGATACCGTCGGAAATCTTATAAAGTTCCTCTCCGCCTTGATGTTAATTTTCCCATGTTGGAAATGAATACTTCCGCTACCTCCCTGCATCAGGAGACGAGGAATTAGCAGCAACACTTTTTTAAACAAGGAGAGGCATAGTAGCGATTGCGGTATGTGCGTCGTGCGAAAGAGCATAAATGTGCGATGGGGTGGTCAGCATAGGAGCAATCAAGCCGACTTACATAAAGAGCATAGCAGAGCAGTTGTTACGTGAAGTAAATGGCTTCAGCGGCGATTTTAATGAGAACAAGAAGCTCGTGGAAGCCTACACGAACATAGAGAGTAAGGAGGTGCGGAACAGGGTCGCCGGCTACATAACACGCAAGGTAAGAAGAGGAATGGAGATGATTTAGGGGGATGTTGTTGTGTTGAAACTTGAGGGTGTATTTCCAGCTTTGATAACCCCGTTTACGAAGGGTGGGAAGCTCGACGAGGAGCGATTGCGGAGCCTCGTGGACTTCGTCGTCGAGGGCGGCGTCGCGGGTATAGTTCCATGTGGCACGACCGGCGAGTCCGCCACGTTATCTTACGAGGAGCACGAGCGTGTGATAGACATTGTCGTGGACTGTTCCAAGGTGCCTGTCGTCGCGGGTACGGGCTCGAACAGCACGAGAGAGGCTATAGAGCTGACGAAATATGCCGAAGATGTGGGGGCGGACGCTGCACTGCTAATCACGCCCTATTACAACAAGCCGAACAAGCGAGGGCTGATAGAGCATTTTAAGGCGGTAGCCGACGCTACGGAACTTCCGCTTGTGCTATACAACGTGCCTTCGAGGACGGGGCTGAACATGACGCCTGACGTTGTTGCTGAGCTTGCGGACGTCCCGAACATCGTCGGAATCAAAGAAGCAAGCGGCAATATCGGTCAAGTGGCAAAAATCATACGAGCAACAAGAGACAGAGACTTCGTAGTCCTTTCCGGCGACGATGCCCTCACATTCCCGATTATGGCGCTCGGTGGCAGGGGTGTGATCTCAGTAGCGGCGAACATCGTGCCAAAGGAGATGAGCGAGCTCGTGGCAGCGATGCTGAAAGGCGACGTCGAGCGTGCCAGAGAGCTGCACTTCAGGTTGATGCCGCTGTTCGAAGCTATGTTCCTTGAAACGAACCCTATTCCTGTGAAGAAGGCAGCAGAGCTTTTAGGGCTTGCGAATGGCACGTTGAGACTCCCGCTTGCGGAGCTGAGCGAGGAAAACGTGAAGAAGTTGAGAGTGGTCCTGAAAGATTTGGGGCTGCTGAAATGATTCAATTTCCCTTTTTACTCTCATGAAAAAGGTTTATGGAGTTATAGGCGACCCCATAGAGCATAGTCTTTCGCCGGTGATGCACAACGCCGCTTTCGAGGCGCTCGGACTCGATGCCATCTATCTTGCGTTCCGAGTGCCGCCGCAGAATGTCGGCAATGCGATACGAGGCGCCGAAAGCTTGGGCTTCGGCGGGCTCAATGTCACCGTTCCGTTAAAGGAAGTGGCGATGCATTTTGTGAGACCTGACGAGCTTTCTAAACGGATTGGTGCGATAAACACTGTTAATTTCGGGGCCACGGAGGGCAAGCCGAACGCTTTCAACACGGACGGCATCGCTGCCGTCCGGGTTCTTAAAGAAAACGTCGGCAGCCTTGCCAAGAAGAACGTATTGCTGCTTGGTGCGGGAGGCGCCGCAAAAGCCATCGCTTTTTACCTGCGGGACGAGGGCACCAGCCTCGTAATCCTTAATAGGACGGTTGAGCGTGCAAGAGAGTTGGCGGCGCGCCTCCGCCCCCCGCTGGGGGACACTGAAATTGAATGGGGTGGGCTAGAAGAGCTCCCGACGAGGATTGAAGATGCGGACATCCTGATAAATGCGACATCCGTAGGAATGTATCCGAACGTCGAGGAAACTCTCGTCACCGCGGACCTGATGCATGGAAATCTCGTAGTCTTTGACGTTGTGTATAATCCTGTAGAGACGAGGCTTTTAAAAGAGGCGAAAAAGGCAGGTGTCCGCCGTAGGATTGATGGTGTGAAAATGCTTGTGTATCAGGGCGCCGAAGCCTTCAAAATATGGACTAAAATCTCGCCGCCGATCGACGTTATGGAAAAAGCGGTCCGAGAGAGATTAGGCAGCAAAATGAAAAAGTAAAATAACCTTGTCAAGGTCATGAGCTACGACGTTGTGGTCATTGGGGATGTTTTTTATGACATAATGACGTCACCGCTTGAGAGTTACCCGGATAAGGATACGCAAGTCGGCGTTGAGTTTCTGACGAGCCTTGGCGGTCAAGCCGGAAACTGTGCGGCGGCGTGCGCCTCCTTGGGGCTGAAAACGGCGTTGATATGCAAGGTGGGGAGGGACGAGCTTTCTACGCTGCTCTTAAGCGTCCTTGAAAGTTACGGCGTCGAATGCCTTGCGAGCGTTTCGGAGCGCTTCAAAACTCCCGGAATAACGGTCAGCATCGCGTTCAGGGACGGCAGCCGCACAATGCTCTCTTACAGGGGCGCAAACCTCGACTTCCAGCCTGAAGACATTAACTACGACGTTTTGAAGCGTGCGAAGTTCGTGATGCGGGCGGGGCACTGGAACACGCCCTCGCTTTTCGCTGCAAACAAGAAGATTCTGGAGTTTGCGAGGCGGGAGTGCGGCGTGCCGACCGCCCTTGATATAGGCTGGAGCGCATACCTCGGCTGGGGAGAGGACGCCCGCAATTCCGTTTTAAGCTTGCTACCGGAAACGACGTTTCTCTTCGTGAACGAGCGTGAGCTGAAAGCTCTGACGGGACTATCCGACGTTAAGGAGTGTGTGAGGAAGCTTTTAGAGTGGGGTTGCGAGAATGTGATTCTGCATTTAGGCGAGCGTGGCTCGGCATGGCTTTCAAAAGATTTGAAGGTCCATGTTGAGGCTTTTAGGGTAGGAGTGCGGCGCCCGACCGGCGCCGGCGACGCCTTCAACGCCGGCTTTATTTTCGCAGTTCTCAAGGGCAAGAGCCTCGAGGAGTGTTTGCGCTTTGCGAACGCCTGCGGTGCCGCCCACATCCAAAAGGTGATGGACTATCCAACGTTAGAAGAAGTGAAAACGCTGCTGCGACTCGGAGAAGCGGTTTTAAGTTGAGTGCATAGCCTGTGCCGACAGCGAAAACGACAAGCGTGAGTGCTGGGCGACTGTATAAAAAGCCTTCCTCGCCCGAGCCATTAAATGACCTTCAAAAGCTCTTTAAGTGGGAGCGTGTTCACGACATCTTTAGCTTCGAGCCAGCCACGACGAGCAATGGCGACGCCGAAGCTCATGAATTGCAGCTGCGTAGCGTCATGAGCATCGGTGGAAATCGCAATTTTCACACCATACTCCTTTGCGAGGCGACAGTGCTCGTCGTTCAGGTCGAGGCGGTTTGGATATGCATTTAACTCCAAAATCGTCCCGGTCTCACGGGCTTTTTCCATTATGGCGTCGATGTCAACGGCGTAAGGCTCCCTCTTCCCAAGGAGGCGTCCTGTCAGGTGCGCGATTATCGAGACGTGCTCGTTTTCCATCGCCGCCGCAATCCTCCGAGTCATCGCTTTTGCGTCGAGCGAGAATTTAGAATGAACGGCTGCCACGACGACGTCAAGCTCACTTAGAACGTCGTCGCCGAGCACGAGCTTACCATCTTCCTTTATGTCAACCTCGACGCCTGCGAGCACCCTGAAGTGCAAACCTCGGCGCTCAAAACGCTCGTTCACTTCCTCCACCTCTGCAATTTGCCGTCGGAGTTCCTCTTCGGAAAGCCCGCCAGCAGTGCTCTTGGAATGGTCGCAAATCGCAACATATTCGTAACCGAGACCTACGGCGGAGAGCGCCATATCCTCAATGCTTCTAGCGCCGTCACTCCAGCTCGTATGCACGTGCAGGTCGCCCCGAACTTCTAAAAGCTCCAGAAGCCTCGGAAGCTTCCCTTCAGCGGCGGCTTTTACTTCGTTGCGACCCTCCCGGAGTTCGGGCGGGACGTAGCAAAGCCCCAAACGCTCGTAGATTTCTTCCTCGGTTTTTCCACGAACACGACGCTCAACGCCGCCTTCAACCTTGAAAAGCCCACGCTCGTTGAGTTTCATGCCCGCTGCGGAGGCAAGCGCTTTTAAACTGTTGACGTGCGCCTCCGAGCCTGTAAGAGTCAAGAGAGCGGCGCTGAATGACTCCAACGGGGCGATTTTGAGGCGAACCGGCACACCCGCAACGACGGCGGAGGCAGCACCCCCCTCTCCATCCAGATTTAAGTTTTCCACGCTGCCCAGCCTCGAAAACGCCTTGAAAAGGTCCTCAGGCTTGTCAGCAGCCACCAGGATGTCAATTCCGCTCACTATGTCTTTCATTCTGCGGATGTCGCCCGCCACCGCCGCCTTCTGAACGCCACTTACCTGTTTCAGCTCCTCCAGCAACCTTTCGGCGAGTGGCAACGCCCTCCAGAGGAGAATTACGCCTTTCTGCCTTTTATACTGCTCTATACCTTTTAAAATGCGCTCTTCAACCTTCGGACCAAGTCCCGGAAGCTTGCGAAGTCTGCGCTCCTTCGCCAGCCGCTCCAAGTCTTCAACGCTTGAAATTCCGAAGTGCTCGTAGATTTTCGAAACAGTTTTAACGCCCAAGCCCGGAATTTTAAGCATTTCCAGTAAGCCTTCAGGAATGCTCTTCTTCAGCTCCTCGTGCAGCCGCAATTTTCCAGTGCGGATAATTTCCTCGATTTTCTTCGAAATCGCCGCCCCGATACCCGGAATCTTCGTAAGCTCGCCACGCTTTGCGACGTGCTGCAAGTCCTGCGTCAGCGACCCTATAGTCCTTGCGGCGCTCCTGTATGCTTTTATTTTGAAGGGGTTATCGCCTTTAAACTCGAGGATGTCGGCAATCTCGTCGAAGATTACGGCAATTTCCATGTTCGTCTTCATTCTCCCACGCTCGCCCACAATATAAAAATATTCGCACGAGTAAAAGAAAACGCATGAAGCTAACAGCTGTGACCAAGAAGCGTGGCGAGATTTACGTAACGGAGTGCGTGGAGCTGGGCGTGGCGTGCTGCGGCGCGACGCCCGAAGAGTCTTTCAAGAACTTGCAAGACGCCGTCCGTTTCTACTTGGAAAACGCCGCAAGATGGGCTAAGGAAGACCAAACGCAAAATTAGACAACGCTAAAAAGAAAGAAAAAAGGAAAAAGTTAGAACGTAATGTCTATCTTCTCCTTAAGCCTGCCGTGCGTGATTGTGACAACGTCAGAGCCCTCGCCGAGGAGTTGTCCGATGCTGGCGTCCTTAACCCAGATGTAGATATGATAATCGCCGGGCGGCACGAGGCGGCTTCTGGGAATTCTCAGCGGGAGCATGCCGCTCCACGTGCGGTCGGCGGGATACCAGACGTTCTCGACCACTGCAAAAGTCCAGCGCTCGCCCTTGTAGCTGAGGTCGATGCCAAAGTCTATAAAGTAGGGACCGCCGATGCTTTGAAGTTGCGTGTTTAGCCTGACGACTTCGCCGAGCGTGTAAACGTCCTTGTCTGCTGAAACAGTGATAATAAACGCAGAAGGTAGCAGTTCGAACGTCGCCTCGTCGATGTTGCCGTCCTCGTCTTCTACTTGCACTGTGTAGATGCCCGGCTCGGCGTCGGACGTGTCGAGCGTCACGCTCCACTTCCCATCTTGTATCTCATCAGTCTCGCTCGGTATCTTCTCATACGCAGGTCCTGCGATTACCGTCACCGTGACGATAACGCCATCCTCCCTGTTCGACGTTCCGTTGATCACCAAC
>QMVQ01000025.1 GCA_003661185.1 Candidatus Alkanophagales archaeon
CTCGAAGCCGAACTCGGCATAAGCATCGACGTCGAAGCCCGTAGTATCGAAGCTGAAGCTACAAAAGAAGCGGCAGGCGTCGAGATTCCGTTTTCGGTCTCCGAGACGAAGAACTATTTGACGTTGAACCTTGAGGACGATGTGAGCGGACGGAACGTCGAGATTTATATTGACAATGAGTTTTTATTCTCTCCTGTCGTCGGCAAGAAGAACAGAATAAGGGTCGGGAAGAACTCGAAAATCGGGAAGGAGCTGCTAAATACCTTGAAACATGGTGGGCAGATAAGAATTTTAAGAAGTTGAGGTCGGAGTGACATCTCGATTCATCAAACTTCAGTCTTCTCAAACAGGTAAGCGCCGAGCCAGACCATTGCGATGCTGCTTAACACGAGTGCTGCAAAATCAAGAAGCAATGGGAACTCGCCGACGCCGACGAGGCACTTCCGCAAGGCGTCCACGCCGTAGGTCAGTGGGTCTGCATACGCAAGCGTCCTTACCCAGTGCGGAAAGCCGTCCAAGGGGAACAGCGCCCCCGACAGGAAGAAAATCGGGAACACCAGGAAATTCATCACGAGCGAGTAGCCCGACATGTCTTTGAGCTTCGAGGCGAGAGCCACGCCCATCCCGATGAACGTTACGGAAATCAGCATCATGAAAAATACTGCAAGAAGGACGCCGCCGAGAACGGCGACGGCGGGCGACGCCGCTTCGTTTAGCCCTTCGACGCGGAAGCCCATGGGGAACGCCGCAAGCAGCATCAGCACGCCCTGGAACAGCGATGTCGTCATGCCGCCCGCAATCCGTCCCAATATTATCGATACCCTGCTCACTGGCGCCACCATTATTTCCCGAAGGAAGCCGAACTCCTTGTCCCAGAGGACGGAGAGTCCTGCAAACATCGAAGAAAAGAGCAGGGTCATGCCGACGATTCCCGGCGCCAGGAAGTCGATGTAACGCAAGCCGTGGACGCTCGAAGCTTCCACGGGGAGGAATGCGAGGAACGCAAGGAAAAACAAGGGCATGCCGAGGGAGCCTAAAACTCGGCTTCTCAGCCTGAAAAAGCGGATGGTTTCCCGCAGCCACAATGTGTATATCGCCGCCGGGTTTAGGACTCTGACCTTCATTTTGACTTGCGTCCGCTTACCCACCTTGTCGCTGCTTCTTGCTCGCATCACCGCCGCCTGTGCCACAGCACGTGCGCTCGTCTTATGAAATCGTTAAAGCTCCCCTCTTCATCCCTGATTTCTCGTCCTGTCAGCCTGAGGAAGGCGTCCTCGAGCGTTGACTCCCTGAAATTCAGAGCCTTTACTTCGACGCCTGCCTCGAACGCAGCAAGCACGAGCCTCGGGACACTCGCCTCGCCGCCGCCACGCACGTCGACAACGTTGTTCCGCACGCTTACGCCCTCAACAAACCCGAAAGCGGAGAGGCGAGCCGCCAGTCGCTCCGCATCGCTCTGAGAGGCAACGGTGATGGAGAGAGATGCTGAGCCGTAGGAGTTTTTGAGTTTCTCGGGAGTGTCCGCCGCTATTATCTTGCCGGAATCAATGATTGCGATCCTGTCGCATAGGAACTCCGCCTCTTCCATGTAGTGCGTCGTGACGACAATTGTAACATCCTCTTCCTCGTTCCGCCGTTTTATATGCTCCCAAATGCCCCTGCGAGTCTGAACGTCCAAACCGAGTGTCGGCTCGTCTAAAAACAGGACTTCAGGGCTGTGCAACAGCCCACGAGCAATCTCAAGGCGGCGTTGCATCCCACCCGAAAAGTTTTCGACGAGCACGTTGACTTTGCCCTCAAGCCCTACGAGCTTTAAGACATCCTTGATGCGTCTTCGCCGTGTTTCTTTGTCCATGCCATACATGCGGGCGTGGAAGTCGAGGTTTTCGAAGGCGGTAAGCTTGTTGTCGAGCGTCGGCTCTTGAAACACGATGCCAATACGCCGCCGCACCTCATCAGCCTCACCGACGACGTCATAGCCGCAGACCCTTGCAACTCCCGCCGTCGGTTTTAAAAGCGTTGCCAACATCTTCAGCAGCGTCGTTTTCCCGGCGCCGTTCGGTCCGAGTAGTCCAAATATTTCCCCGCTTTTTATCCGGAAAGTTACGGAATCAACGGCTTTCAGCCCGTTAAAACACTTCGTTAAGCGCTCCGCTATGATGGTATCCACAAATCCCATTTTATCCTCATGCCAGTGACCTCCTCCCTCCATTGGAGGGCATCCGCCGGATGCACGAGGTTGGGGAGTGTGGTTCAGAACGAACCGCTCCCCTTCGGGCTGGGTCACGACAGCCCCTGCCATGAGCATGTAGCCCACGGCTCGTCTCAGTATGTTTTTGGCTCCGTTCACGTCCGCATTGATTTGGTATCCACAGTCCTGTATAATCTTTCTGCTTAAAAACTTTTCTCCCACCCGCCTCCCCTGCTGCCGCCTCCTTAAGGAGGGGATTAGCAGCAACGTCGTCCTAAATAACTTCCAGAAGCAGCGTATTAAGACCCTTCGAAAAACTTCCTTATTTTCTCCCGATATTCTGGCAGGAGTCTCCACTCCGTGAGGCTTATTTTCTCAAATATCTCTTTTTTATTGTATTTTCGTATTTTCCTGACAATACCGGCGGCGATGGCGCCGATGCCTCGCCCGCCTGTGATGTTCACACCGATGTTACGGATTCGCTCCATGAGCTCGTTCACAGTGACTACGCCCTTCTCTGCGAGCGTCTTCAGAAATTCCTTCTGTGACGGGCTGCATTCCGCCAAGAATTTATTAAGCTCGTTGTCCGTCCATTCCTCAACATAAACGTCAGTGAAGTGCTCCTTTATGAAAGACACAACTCTCTCAAGTTCCTCATACTGCTCCACTGGTATCGGCTTCTTCAGGAACAACTGCTTCTTCCCGATGCGTAGGTCTTCGACTGCTACTATCTTCCCATCTTTTATGTCGACCTTCATTTTCACCCACACCAATAATATATGTGCATGTTATATAAATTTTTATCATTCGATGTTATATCGTTCGCTCAAGAATTTTTTTATCGTATTTTCAAGCATTTCACTTACAAGTTTCCCGTCCACCTTGCCCCTTAATTCCTTCATCACGACGCCCATCAGCGGACTTATTGCTCTTAACCCTCTGTTTCTCACAAAATCTGCCCTCTCCATAACTACTGCTTCTATGAATTTTTCTACATCCTCAATGCGCATGGTCTTCAGTCCCAACTCAGTTACTATTTCTCCAACACTTTTTTCCGGGTTAGCTGCCAAATTTTTAAGAATTTCAGGTATGCCTTCCTTACTAAAGTCGCCGGCGGCTAACATCTCGAATATTTTGATGATATGTGGCTCTTCGACGTTCTGGATGGCTATACCTTCCCGCATGAGTTCCGTCATGGTGTCCGTGAGCGTCCTAATGACCAACGTCGCTGGTATCTCCACTTTCGTTCCTTTTGAAGAGAACATGCTCATTATTTCCTCGAATAGCTTAAAATTGATGGATCTGGCAATCTTCCCAGCAAGCTCCTCGTTTATACCATACTCCTGCATATACCTCTTTTTTCTGTCCTCAAAAAGCTCAGGTAGCTTTATTCTCCGCAGCATCTCCTCTGTTATTTCGATGGGCGGCACGTCCGTCTCTGGATACATACGAGCGGCGCCGGGCAGCGGACGCATGTAAGCGGTGTTCCCCCCCTCTAAGGCACGCCTCGTCTCCTCCGGAATTCCGTGCACCGCAACCTCTGCCCTCTCCAAAACGGCGTTCAGAGAGCTCACCGCCCGCTCTTCATCAGCGGCAACTATAACCACGCAATCCTCGTCGCTGGCGTTAAAAGCCGTCTTTAACTTTTTCACCTCCTCCTCGGTTATTCCGTAAGCGGGAAGCTCATCAGTGTGGAAAATCCCGCCGACGCCGAATCTCTTTGCGATGTCAGAAAGCTCGCTGCCAAAGCGGCGTCCGGGCTGTATTTGCCGGCCGACGAGTCCGCCGAACCGCCGCAAGCACATGCCGAAAACACGATGTCCTGCTTTTTTGATAACCTTAGACTTCGTATTCTTGAATATTTCAGAAACGTCTCTTATTTCACGCTCGACATAGGCGTCGCGTCTCCGCAGCTCGTCCCGTATTTCCAGAAGATTTAGCTGCCGGATCACCTCGTTCTTTATCACTTGCTCTATCATTCCGAGGTTCTGCACGCCTTTTATCTCGACACGGGCGCCGTCCCGTATGGAGACGTTTATGTCTTGGCGGATTGTCCCCAGCCCTCTTTTGACCTTGCCCGTCGATTGCAGAATCATGCCGATGTGCTCCGCCACCTTCCTAGCCTGTTCCGGCGTTTTTATGTCCGGCGCCGTCCCTATTTCGACGAGCGGGATGCCGAGCCTGTCCAGAGAATAAACGACGTAACCTCTCTCCTCCAGTAGCTTCTGCGCCGCTTCCTCCTCAAGACAAAGCGTGTTTATTCTAACGACGCCCTCCTCAGTCTCTATTTTTCCGTTAGTGGCGATGAGCGCAGTTCGCTGGAAGCCACACGTGTTGGAGCCGTCAATTACGATTTTGCGCATCGTGTGCACTTCGTCCACAACGTCCATGTCGAGGAGCAGAGCTACTTCTAAAGCGATTTCGAGCGCTTCCCTGTTAAGCTCGTGCGGCGGCTCCTCATCGTTCTCCACGAGGCACGTGCTGTCGTAGGCTTTGTAAATGAAGGTGCGGCGGTAGCGCTCTTCAGCCTCTGCTGCCTTGTCAACTTCGCCGAGCTCGCTCTTTGACGCCCGTAAATACCTAAAAAACTCGAAGTTTGAGTCTTTCTTCGCACGCAGCGTCGTGGGGCATTTACAGAAGAGTTTGTGTTTTGTGTCCAATTGCTGATGGATTTCGAGCCCTGCCACCAGTCCTACCTTCCCGTAGTCAAGCTCCGCCATCACCATAAATTTGCATGAAGTCAAAAATCATTCCGGGAGATAAACCCGATAGTCCTCCTTGACGACGTTGAGGACAACGAAGGTGCAAGTGCGCTGAACGTGTTTCATGCCGAGTGTTGATTTTATGAAGGCGTTCAGTTCTGTCGTGTTTTTGAATTTTGCGACGACGATGGCGTCGAACTCGCCGGTGACGTCATAGACCGCACAGACCTCCTGGCGGCGTGCCAGCTCTCGTTCTACCTCGACGAGATGCCCGCCCTCGACGACTATGCCCACGATTACGGTGACGTCGAGTCCGACCTTCTTCGCATCTATCAGGGGTATGAAGTTCAACAGAACTCCCCGTTCCTTCATGTCATTTATCCTGCGGATGACGGTATTTACTGAGACTTTAAGGTTGCGAGCGAGCTCTCTGTATGAAATCCTCGCATCCCCTAAGAGGAGGGAAAGGATCTTTTTGTCGAGGTCGTCAAGCTTTTCCGACACGTGAACCCCCCTATAACATCTTAAGCTCCTTAAAGGGCATAACAGTATGCATGGGCAAGGTCTCGGTTTTTATGCCTCGTTCCTCCGCCGCAGCGAAGGCGTTCACGCCCGCATATACAGGGATGCCCACTCTGCCTCTGAGAAGAGGGACGCCGAGAACTGAGAGCCCTGTGCCGAAAGTAATCACGCCGGTGATGCCAGCGGCTTTCAAGCTTTTTATCACCTTTGCGGCGCTCTCCAACGCAATCGCGGGGATTTCACGGTAGTTTGCGATTACCCTGCCGGTGCCCTTAGCCAGAGCGTCGCAGACTGACGTTATCTTCCTCGACACGAAGACCTTCGTGGGGTCGACGGAGGTGCCCTCGTAGCTGATGACGTCTATGAAGCGTTGCGGCTTCCCGCTGCTTATCTGGACGATGCCGCTATATCTCACTTCAACAGGGATGCCGTTCTTCACGAGGACACCGTCTATCGTGATGCTGCAGATGTTCGCCACCGCTACCTTGCCCGGCGGGACGTGCAGTCCACCCACCCGCTCTTTCTCGTCTATTACTTTGACGTAATGGCTTACGACGTATGCGGAAAGCTCCTCAAAAAGCCCCACAATTTTTTCAAAGTCCCGCTTGTCTATAAGTGCGACGTTCACGATGACGTTTCCTTCCCGCCGCAGAGGGTCGAATGTGGTCAAAAAGATAAGCTCTTCAATCCTTGCTTTCACAGAGCCGAGACGCTCCTCAAGGCTCGCCTCTTCCAGCTCTCTCAAGCCCTGCTCTGTAATCGTGCGTCCTTTCTTGCCGTGCTTCTTGGTGAATCCCATAGCGTCGAGGAAACTGAGATGGTAGCGGACTGTCCGCTCCTTTATGTTGAAGCCCCGCCGCTGCAACTCTACTGAAATCGCTCTCGCACCCAGAGGCATATCACTCTCACCGAGTATCCTCAAAATTTCGAGTAGCTTGCGTTTTGTCTCGAAATTCTTGTCCGCGCGTTTTCCCATCTCTGTATCGTTGTAGCAAGTAAAGAAAAAGCAAGCGGTCAGACGGCATTATGCAACTGAAGCAAAAAGTCTCTGTCTGTGGGTTTGTTCCCCTCCACGAGCTTTTTCAGCTTCAGTGGCAAGCAATCCATCCGATATGCCGTCTCCTCCGTTTCGACGCCGGTCAGCGCCGTCGGGATGGTGACGGCTGCCGCCTCGACCGTCGGCGTCCTGAACGGGTCGAGCACGATTAATGGCATTTTCGCCAGCAGTTTTGCCTTTTCCTTAGGGAACGAGGCTATGGGGTCAGCACCGACGATGAGAGCGGCATCACAGCCCTCAAGCACGTCAAGAGCGGTCGTCTTTCCGGGTTCGAAGCGGGCATTTCCGCCTGAGAAATCCACGCCGAACGGGAATCCTGTTTCTCGTAGGAACGTAATGACGGCGCCGACGACGTTAAAGTGCCCTTTCATTGGGAACATTGCGAAATTTGTTGTTCCGCTCAGCGCCTCCACGAGCGAGAAGAGGGCGGCGACGCTGTCTTTTGCGTTTTCGGAGGCGGCGACGCCGAGCCCGAAAAATACGACGCCGAAGGACGCGTTTTTCAAAGTCTCGGCGACCCTGCTCAAATCTTCGACGCTAACGCCCGCCGCCTCTGCCAACGCCTTCACGCTCCTCGCTGCCGCCTCACCACCACCGCCGCCGGCAGTGCCGCCGACCATCGTCCACAAAGCCTCGCAGACCGCAGCGTCTGCCCCGGGACGCACCCGCAAAAACCATTTAGCAATCTTGTCAAGCTCGCTCGTGACGACGTCCACACACACGATTTCACGGTCGGTGATACCTTTGGGGAGGAAGCGACCTTCGGCGTATGAAAATTTCGAGAGGTGACGAGGGTGCGAGTGCACGGGGTTGCAGCCCAAGAAGACGACGACGTCAGCGTTGTCCTTGACGGCGTCGAGCGTCGTAGAGAAAAGGTTGAACTCTCGCTGGAGCGTGTGGAACAAATTGTGGCAGAGCGACTCCGTGTTATCGCAGATGCCGTTCAGGCGGCGAGCGAGCCGTAACGCAAGCTTCTGGGCGCTGCAACCCGTGTTGCTCAGCCCGTAAATCAAAGGTCTCTCCGCACCTTTTAAAATTTCGGCTGCCTCCCGCAAAGCGTCGTCGTAGCTCCGCTCCTCGCCACCGATTAGTGGCGTTTCCAGCCTGTTCTCCCTAAAAGCGAGAAATTTGCGCACACCGAGCGTGCAGGCATTTCTAACCTCCTTTATCTCGTTGCCCTCGACGCGCACAACAATGTCATCGCACAGGCACGCACAGAACGGGCAGACTGCCATCTCAAACACTACCATGTTACCCCCTATGTTTATTCATATCACCTTTAGAACTAGATTTCGCCGCAAGTGTTTTGGCTAAACGTAACGCCCGATTAAAACGTTTTTTATCTCGCCAGCACTCAAGTAAAAACATGGACAAGACGACGGCTGCGCTTGTGGCAATTGTGGTGGTGGTCATAAGCGTGGCGGCGTTCCTCATCTACCGATTCGGCTGGCTTTTCCTATTGAGGTTGGTTTTGGGGGTGGGGTTTGCGGGGCTGGCAGTGGTTTTTACGGTGCTACTTGCGCTGCTGGCTTACGCAAGGGCGTTGCTTTATACCACGCTCTCGCTGCTCGGCTTTGCGTCGTCGGCATATGCTTTTTACCAGTGCTATGTTTGGACAGAGCCGCTGCACGTCATCTACGTCGTCGCAGCTTACGTTGTGGCTGCCGCTGCTGGTTTCTGGTATTTGTCAGAGCCGAACCTGAGCCTGCTTGAGCGGCTTAGAAGTGTGCACTCTTTGGAAAAATCTGGAAACTACAAGGCAGCAGCTCGGAAATATGAGATGCGTGGCGATTATTTAAGGGCGGCGGAATGTTACGAGCGTGCGGGCATGCTGGAGCCGGCGGCGTGGTGCTACGAGCGTGCGGGCGAGCTTAAGAAAGCGGCAGAGTTTCACGAGAGGGTTGCTGAAGAGAAAAAAGATAGTTACCACTGGAGGGAGGCGCACGAGCTTTGGAAAAGAGTTGGCGAGAAAAAGCGGGCAGCGGATTGCCTCTGGCGGTATGCTGAAAACGAGCCTTGGTATTGGGATGTCGTCGCAAAGCTTTACGAGGAAGTTGGCGACGAGGAAAATGCAAAAGCGGCGTGGCGGCGTGCCTTGGATTACTACGTGAAAGAAGCTAAGGAGGAAGGTGCCTTCTGGGAAGACGTCGCTAACATTTACGAGAGACTCGGCGAAGCTGAGAACGCAAGGGCAGCAATGGAGAAATACGTGGCGTATTGTGGGAGGGAGGCTGCAAACGATGCTTCGTGGTGGAAGCACGCAGCCGATGCTTATGAAAAGTTAGGGATGAAAGAGATGGCGGAAGAGGCGAGGCGCCGCTACGAGGAGTGGAGGAAAAAGATAAAGGTGAAACAGTGAAAGCGAAAGTCATCATGGCATGCAACGGGTCTTCAGCTCGGAAAACAACTCAGAGGAGCAAACGCAGGGAAAATAAGAAGCAAATAGAAAAACTTTTCGTGAGTAGGATTAAACCTTGCATCTCATCAGACGAAATCCTCAAAGAACAACACCTCAACATTTGAAGGGGCGCTCGCAAGCTCTTTGACCAGTGTGAGGCAGTTGGGGAGTGTCGTATCCTCTCACACTTATATTTGGCTGCCTGCTCACAAATGGAGCCCATGTCCTCAACTGGATGAAGCCGCAGGACACGAGGCTTTGACACTCTTAGCTGCTTTTTCTCGGTCGAGCTTCCTGCATAGAGCATATTCGGTCTCAACCATCGCAAGCTCGCTCACATAGCTAAATAATCCCCGCTTAACAATTTCTCCCTAACCAGCACGCCTCCGCATGGAAAACAGCCGCTCTATAAAGACGCCAGCTTCATGGGTCATGCTTCATTTTAGTTCTCTCCTCATCTTTCTTCCGCTCTTTGTAGAACCCATCCAACTCTTATTTAGTTTCGGCGCCACTCAAGCGGCGAGCGGCGAGGAGGAAGCCGGTGTGTGCGACCATGCGGTGCTCAGGGCGGATGCTTCGTTGCCCAACTTCCCAAGTGCGGACAGCCACCTCGTGAATGCCGGTGAGGAAGAAGCCACCAGTTTTTTCGAGGCGTTTTGAGAGTTTGAAGATTTGGAGGATGGAGGGGTTGTAGGCGACGAGGATGCCGCCGTCCCGCAGCGAGGCTTTTGCGTGCTTGACGACACGCCACGGCTCAGGCAAGTCCAAAATAATCCTATCAAGGTTTTTGTCCTCTTCGGCAAGTCCCTCATAAATGTTCCACTCACGGAGGACGAGGTTTTCGGGGATGTTTCTGAAGAAAGCCTCGATGTTGCGTCTTGCGACTTCGAAGAAGTCCTTTCTGACCTCATAGGAAATGACAACGCCGTGCTCGCCGACCGCTCGTAGCAGAGCGAGCGTGAGGGCGGCGGAGCCCGTGCCTGCTTCCAAAACACGAGCTCCGGGGAAGATGTCTGCAAGCATTAAAATGGCAGCAATGTCCTTTGGATAAATGATTTGGGCGCCCCGCCGCATCTTCAGGACGAACTCGGCGAGCGTTGGCTTAAACACGAAAAGACGTTCGCCGTGCGATGAGGTTACGATGCTGCCCTCTTCAAGCCCGATGAGCTCGTCGTGCGGCACGACGCCTCTGTGGAAGGAAAATTGAGCGCCCCGTCGCACTCTGAATTGATACCTGCGACGCTTCGTGTCCACGAGCTGCACAACGTCGCCATCGGCAATTTTGCCCATAATATTAGATGGACAAAGGTTTAATTTTGCTCCCCCTCACCGTGTCGCCGCTTCGAGCGTTCTAAAAGCTTGCAGAACGCGCAAAGCCCGACGTTTGCCGTAGGCATGCCGCAGGCTTCGCACTCCTTAAGCTCGAAGCCCTCTTGCTCGCCGAACAGCGCTTTGTTTTTCAAAAATCCGAGGTAGAAAGCTTTTTTCAAGCCGGGGTGCCGCCGCTCAAGCTCGTTCAGCGCTTTCTTGTAGCTGAGTGAGGTTGCGCCGCTCGCCAGCGGGCACTTCTCTCTTACGAAGTCCAACTGCTTTATCCTTGCGTATACTGCCGTTTCCTCGTCGGAAATCCTGAACAGCGGCTTTACTTTACGCACGAGCTTCGGGTGCGTGCTTTCTAAAATCGGATGCTGTCGCTGCAGAAACTCCAAGTTCCACCGCGTCAAATTTCCGAGAAGCGTAGCGCACTCGTCGTCAAGCGTGTGTCCGGTGGCGAGCACCGAAAAACCCTCCTCGTAAGCAACTTTATTCATCAAATAACGCTTCACCAATCCGCATGCGGAACACGCATCCCTCACCGCCAGCTCCATTAGGCTTTTCCCGAATTCTTTTCTTAAGTCAACTACTATCAGGTCGAGGTTTTTAGAAGCGGCAAAGCTCTCGACGACGGCTCTTGAGGCTTCAGAATATTCGTCGATGCCGAGGTCGATGTGGAGCCCGCAAGTCTCGTAGCCGAGGTCGTCCAGGACGTTCCAGAGCGTCATGCTGTCCTTGCCGCCGGAGACTGCCATGAGGATGCGGACATCTCGTGAGAACATTCGCACGCCGAGTTTTTCGCCGTCGATCGCACGTTGCACTTGCCTTTCGAAATACTCAATAAAGCACGAATCGCAGAAACGCACAGCACTGAGAATCACGTCCGCCTCTTTCTTTCTGCACCGTTTGCAGACCTTCATCTTTACATGTTCAAGGTGCATGCAAATATGCCTTTTGAGAAGAAGGGGACAAGGGGGATTATAATTATGCAAGGGGAAAATTGCCTCTGGCGAAACTTTCGTAGATACGATGAATATTTGGGGCGACGTGGCGGGTGTTATTGGCTCAGGTCAAAGAAGAATGCGACTTCCTGAAGAAGGGGGCTTCGCTCCGACAGGCGCATCTTAACCAACGGGCGTCGGCAACATCCGTGGATGCCCCTTGAGCAGGCACGCCGAATAAAAAAGCTCTATAGATGGGGCTCGGGAGAGGTATATACGAAGTGTTACGAGTATGCCAATAAAATGGTAGAAATTCGTATGTTGGAGGATATGCGCAATGCGGATATGAACGAGTTGTCCGAAATTCACTCCGCCCCGCCTTTAGAAAATTATTTAAAAACAAAAGCGGATAATAAATTATGATGAAAGAAATTTTGATTTTTGGCATATTATTCTTTGCTCTCATGACAGTGTATAACTTAATTGTATCAATTAGACGGAAAGAGAGCTTTATGCCAGCGATTGTAGGCTTTTTTATGACTTTAGTGGCTTTGCTTATCTTTTTTGAGCAGTTCCTTTATGCAACTCTGTTCTTTATTGCCTTAGTCATAGTAGCTGTAGTGAAGCGTTCGGAAACATCAAAAATTCTGGAGGGGAAAATCTCACAGGAATTAGAGAAAATCGACAGCAAAGAGCCTCTTAAACTTAAAGATTTTCTTGGATGGAAAGGCTGGGCTAAAATAGCTTTGAAACATGGTGCAAAAAAGGCAGCATTCTTTTATGCTTCGTTTGTGGCAATAGGCGTAATTCTGATATGGTTGCTCTTTTGTGCAATCTTTCCGGAGGATGTGCAACTTGGTTGGAGCTGGTGGGCGTGTTTCATTGTGACATCCTCTACTCTTATTTACTATGAGTACAGTAAGATTTTTAAGAAAGCTTTGAAAGGTAAAAATAAAAAACAAATCGGCGGGGCTCCGTGAACTCAAATTGCTTTGCAATTTGCCCTTACGGGTCGCACAACAGCGGATAAAAGGCTTAGCTACTTTGCCCAAATTGCCTTCGGCAACTTCTTCTATCCGCAAAATGTTATACGCAATGCACATAATTAAAGAAAACGTAAAGGTGTAGATGATGAGATTGAGAATCTACATTGACACATCGGTAATTGGTGGGTGTTTGGATAAAGAATTCCAAAACGCTTCAATGGAACTAATTGATAAATTCAAGCGTGGAGAGGCGATAGCAGTGATATCAGAACTGACGACACTTGAATTGAAGGATGCACCTCAAGAAGTTCAGGATATACTCCGGGAGATACCCGAGGAAAACATAGAATATGTAGAATTAACGGAAGAAGCGGTGAATCTTGCCGGGAAGTACATCACTGAGAGGGTAATCGGTGGAGGGAAATTAGTTGATGCAGAACATATAGCGATTGCGACAATAAACCGTTGGATGTGTTAGTGAGCTGGAACTTCAGACATATTGTAAACTTGCAGAGGATTCGTGGATACAACTCTGTAAACCTTAAATATAGTTATCCCTTATTAGAAATAAGAAGTCCATTGGAGGTGATAACTTATGAGGAGTGAGAAGAAATTTGACGCTGTGAAAATGATGCGTGAAATCAGGGATAAGTTGAGCAAAGAGTTCATGAACATGAGCTACGAGGAACAAAAGGGATATATAA
>QMVQ01000026.1 GCA_003661185.1 Candidatus Alkanophagales archaeon
CTGCACGGTGATGGGTGCGCCGCTCGTTGCGATGATGGCGGCGTTCCCGCACGTGAAAGAACGCGTCGAAAAATGGGACGCGGAGGTGCGGAAGTCGAACTTCTTCGTCTCGGAACTCCTGAAGATTGAAGGAACGGAAGTTTTAAGCGAGCTGCCAAGGCGGCACACGCTTTCAGCATTCAACACCGAACGCTCTTTTGATGTCGTAGCCAAGAAGCATAAACGTCGGGGCTTCTTCCTGCATGAAGAACTCCGTCGCTGTAAAATCACGGGGCTGACGCCGGGGATGACTAAGGAGCTGAAGCTGAATATCTACGGGCTGAGCTGGCAGCAAGTGAAATACGTGGCGGACGCCTTCAAGGAAATCGCTGAACGCTACGGGTTGAGCATTTCGGATTGAGTTAATAGTTCTCGCTGGCGACGGTGATCACCACGGTTTGTGATGCACGTTTGCATCGGCTGAGTGGAAATTCCTCACGCGATGCACCACCTTCCGTCATAATGATGCCCGCGACACACTTGAGAGGGAGGAGAGATGAGACGTGCTTTGATTATAACGGCATGTTTGGCGATCTTGGTCGGGAGCGCTTGTGCTTTAGTTCATGCCCCGTCACAGAGCCGCTTGCAGAACTCCAACTTGGAAGCTTTAGCTGTTGGGGCTGCTCTCAGCAATTTTCGTCCTTTCCTTAGCGGCATGGATCACATGACTAAGAAAGCTTACGAAAACGACAAGAAAAGTCGGATTGAAAGACTTTTGAGCTTGAAGCTGAAAATGGAGACCGAGGAGGCAAGAAAGCCATCGAGACCGGGCTTGCATCTCTGGCATCGGAGCCGGTCGGCGTGCTCGACAAGCGTGAGATAAAAAGGGCGTTGATGATAACCGTCACGTCGTATACTTCTTACTGCTGGCATTCAGCATCTTTGGCGTCGGAGAGCGTTGCCTGACAGAGATGACGGTTGGTAGGTAGGACGATTCAAACGTCTGCGTGGAGAGTCTGAGGCTGTGATAATATTCTATGACTCGTTTGAGGCGGAGATGCTTCCGACTACATTTTGGGTCAGGAAAAACGCCGGGGTTGTCAGCAACAGCCCCCCTCTCGTGGGAAACTCCAACGCATAGGGAATGAGACTTACTTGCTCATAGGCATGATAATATCACTCTTGTAGCCCCCGACATGCGTCCACTAAAGGAAAATGCTCTTCCCTAGCGCCTAAACGCTGAAGCCCCGCCGCCACACCCTACAGTGCAGAGCGAAGTGCTCCGAGGATGCTCTCGGCGTCAGGCGGACAGCCTTCGACATGAACGGCATTCTCCGCCGTAACATCCTTAGTGCAGTTTCCGAGGCATATTAAGATGCCTTGCGCCCCTTCAGGGACTTTCGCATGCCGTCCTTGGATGACATCAATCCTGCGGAACGCCGCAAAGTATAAAAAGCGCAGGAGCGTTCCCCAATATTTCGGGCGACTGAATGCACTTTTGATGGCAAGAGAGAATGCATCTATGCACATCGAGCACGCATAAGGATTTCTCCACGAATACACGTTCAACAACCGCCCGTAGCTCTCGTGCGGTGGCTTAAAGCTCGCTTTCACGGCTTCAGCGTCCTTAACGTCAGGCTCTGCGCCGCCGCCCGGTTCACCGCACAGCCTCTGCTCGATTGCCATTTTTAAGTGTTCCACGTTTTTGGGCTCTATGCGCATAAGACGGCAGCACGTGATGTCCGCCGCTACGGCGTCGGTGCTGACGACGATGACGTTTGCTTTTTTCCTCTTGCCGTTGAGCGGACCTTCGCCTTCCATGCCGACGATGCCGTCAACGACGACGAGGTCAGGCTTCACAACTTTTAAAAGCTCAACGAGCGGCTCGTGCAGCCCCAACAAGTGGAAGCGCTTTTTGTCGGCGTTTAAAAGCAACCCTTTCTGGTTTTTTATGGAGAGGGTTACGACGGTGTTCCCGTGCGTTTTCAGCTTCGGCATGTTCACGTAAAAAGCGTCGACGACGATTTTCGGGATTTTAAGCGTGCCGTATTTCCAGCTCACCTCCACACGTTCCGCCTTGTTTAGATTCAAAAGCGTCACGTCGTATTTGCGGCGCAAACGCTCATAACCGGCAGCGGTGAAGAACTTTCTCTCGTCCGCCCCAAGCCCAGGACCTTCGCCAATGATGATTTTACGAACGCCATTTTCGAGGAACGCCCTTATTGTTGCCTCCACGACGGCGGGATGCGTAATAATGGCGGAGCGAGGCTTCGCTGCAATCACGATGTTCGGCTTCAGCAGCGTCGGAACGTCGCTCGGCGGCGACACTCCAAACTCGTCAAACGCTTCGCTCAGCAGGTGACTCATCGCTTTCACGTTGTATCTTCTGCACTTGATTATCTTCACCGACATTTTTCAGCTATGAGATATGGATGGTGAGCGAGCAAAATTTTCAGCGGCGTCGGCACTTTGCTTTCCACAAATTCATACCATATGTCGAACAGACGTTCGGCAAAGGTGGGCGCTGCCGTAGATGCGGGTGCGGAGGTTCTCCGAAGTTCGTCGATAACCTCTGTGACGGGTCTCAGCTTAACATTGGGTCTTAGTTCGGAGCTCGCTGAGTCTGCGTCTTGTTTTGAGGCGGCTATGGTTTGGCTTTGTGCTTCTCGAAGGCGTATGTTGATGTCAGGCCACGGCGGCATATCTGTCGCCCCAACCTCGACGACCCGCCCGCCTTCACGCTCGAACAACCGCCTTACGTAAGAGAGCCGCATTTTTGTCAATTCGCCATGGTCCCACGGCTCTTTTCGCAAGAGGTGGTAAAGGCGGTGCAACGGAAGCCCAATGTTGAACACGTTTTGCATTTCAAGGAGGACATACCGCCTCGTCACCCGAAGCATCTCTCTAATCATGCTTCTGGCGTCGCTGACGTGCTCGATGACGCAGAAGTTCCAAACAAGGTCGAAGGCGTCGTCTTTAAAGCCTGAAACTAAGTAATGCGTTGTTATGAAGCTCGCTTCCAAGCCGAGCGCCGCCCAAAGACGCCTTGCGTCTAGCAACAACCTCTTGGAGGGGTGGGCGACTGTCACGTTGCAGCCAAGCTCTGCGAAGATTAAGCTTTTGATTCCGGGGATGCCCATAATGCCATCTGCTGGCAGTTCCAACACCTTGGAAATGTCATACTCCCTCACCATCTTGCTTGCGAACTTATCAAAGGCGTAACGCTCGTATCCCGTCCCGTAACCCTCTCTTAAAGACAGATACAACCTCCTAATTCTCATTCTTCTCAGCATAGGTCCCTACGCTTCCTTATCTGCTCTGCCGTCAACCTCCCGTTACAGAGACAACTTTGTAAATCCTTTCCACCATGCTCGCCACTACATCCCAATCGTAAGCTTTCACGAACCTTAACCCGCCAGCTCTCAGACGACTATGCAGCTCCTCGTCGGCGAGCAACCTTCTTATGGCGTGCTCCAAGCTTTCTGGTGTTTCGGATGCGAGCAGCCCGTTGTAGCCGTCTCTGATGACGTCGACGACACCGCTGCCCTCAGCGGCAACAGCAACAGGCGGTGTCCCCGCCGCCATGGCTTCGAGGAGCACGATGCCCTGTCCCTCCCTTATTGAGGGGAGCACAAACATCCATGCCGACTTCATTAATTCTATTAGCTTTTCATAAGGCAGCCGCTCGTAAAAACTTATGCCCTCGACGCTGCTCGCAAGCTCACGCAGCCGCTCTCTTTCCGAGCCTGTTCCAACGATGACGAGCTCAGCCTCAGGGTGCGTGCGTTTTATCCGCTTATACGCTTTTATTAAAACGTCCACCCGCTTGTGCTTTTCAAGACGTCCTGCGTAGAGTATTCTGCCGTATTTCCGTTCTGCTTGTGTCTTTTTTATTTTTGCCAAATCTACGCCGTTTGATACTACGAACACGCTGTGTGGGTCTGCGCCGAGGAGGCTTACAAGCCGCCGCCTCGTCGTTTCCGAGACTGCGATGTGCGCACGAGCAAGCCTCGGCAGGAGGAGTTCAAGAAAAAAGCCTGCAAGAGACAGTGGCTGTGGATACTGGCTGAAATTAAGTGTGTGCCAGACCTCATGCCATGTTTCGACAAGCGGGGTGTGCCGTACTTTTGAGAGATAATAAGCGGCAAAAGGAAGGATTTTAGAGACGATATTGCAGTCTATGATGTCGTAATCCTCATCAAGCCTTCGCAGAACGTTAATGCTAAACCGTAGGTTCAGGAGATATGCCTCTCGCTCGGCGCTCTTCGTGGCGGCGAACGTGCCCCACCTTCGAACATACATGCCCCCCACGTCCTCCTCGGCGGCGTCTTCGATTCCCGTCGTGAAGACGTGAACCTCGTGCCTCTTAGCTAACCGCCGTCCCACCTCGTAGCATCGCACTCCGCTCCCGACGACCGCCGGTGGAAACCACGTCGTTAGCAGTAAAATCCTCATCCTTACGAATAGGACCTCAAGACTTTAAGTCATTGAGCATACTCATTATGATGGCAACGATGAAAATGTTAATGAAGATGGGCAGGAGCTACTTGGGCTACAAAATCGTACGTCCGACGCCTTTTTTCTGCTTGTACGTCACGACGTTGCGTTGCAACCTGCAGTGCAAGCACTGCTTCGTCAGGTCGCCATATCAGGATGATGAAGAGCGTAAGGAGTACTGGAGCTCTCTCGGCGACGACCTCTCCACAGAACAGGCAAAATACGCAATAGACCAGTTAGACAGGTTGGGAATCTCCGCGCTTCATCTCACCGGCGGCGAGCCCCTGCTCCGAAGCGACCTTGAGGAGCTCGCCTTACATGCGAAGCGGCGGGGAATGTTCGTTTCAATGGACACGAACGGCACGCTTGTGAACAAGAAACGAGCTGAATCTTTATGCTCTTTGCGCTGTTTTGACAGGATAGGAGTCTCTTTAGATGGCATGGAGGGGACGCATGACGAGATCCGCGGTAAAAACGTGTTTAAGAAGGCGGCACGTGGCATCGAGCTACTAAAAGACGCAGGCGCCACGGTGGGCGTGGTGTTCACCATAAACAATATCAATTACGACGAGGTCGAGGACATTTACGAGTTTGCAAATGCAGCTTGCGATTTCATCACATTCCTCCCGGTGGATAGCATAAAAGAGCTGTTTTTGGATGCGCAGCGAGCGAAAGCGGTGGGCGAGACGCTTTTGAGGCTGAAAAGCAAGGATAAAAACTTCATCGAGAACCCCGAGGAGTATCTCAGGCTGATGCCGCACTTCCTGCAGGGGAAAACCGCCGTTGACTGCGGAGTCGCCTGCCATCCGTTCGCCCTTTACTACACGCTCGGCCCGAGCGGCGACCTGAGCGGCTGCAGCGACCTTTCCTCATACGTCGGAAATATCCTGCGTGATGACATTAAGGAGATGCACAAGCGGGGGTTGGCGATGATGAATGACGTTCGCCGCAAGTGCAAGGGCTGCACCCTAACGTGCGCCATACAGAACTCGCTGCTGTTTCAACAGCCCTTTTACAAGGCTGTGATGACCGCCGCCTCTAAGTTCCTCAGGAGAAATGCTTAAGGAGCTGCTGGGCTACCGGGGCTGGAAGGTGTGGGCAAGTTACAACATGCACGTTTGCCTCCTTGCGCTGCTCTACGTCTTGTTGACAGAGGATTTGCTCGCGCTACTGCCCTCTCTTGTCCTGATTTCGTCTTTGGGTTTCTACTTCATGTATGGCTTCCTGATAAACGATTTTTTCGACATGCCTTTTGACATCGCCGCCGGAAAACGACGGGCTGTGCACAAGCTTCCGAGAGTCATGCTCGTCGCGATAATCCTCTTCGTCATCTTCGTAAGCGCGTTGCACGTGCTGTACCTTAAAGTCCCCTACTTTACCCTCGTATACTCGCTCGCCTATGTGCTCGCCACGCTTTACTCCGCGCCGCCAGCGAGGCTCAAGACCAGAGGTGTTGTCGGAATAGTTACGAACGGGCTCATCGAGAAGACCCTGCCCGTCCTCGCAATTTTCTGCTACTTCCAGCACTTCACGCCTGACGCTTACGTTTTCGTGGCGGCGGCGTTCCTCGCGGAACTCGTAGAGATCATGACGCATCAGATTCTCGATTACGAGGCGGACGTGAAGACCGGCGTCCGCACGTTCGTCACCGACGTAGGATTGAACGCCGCATTCAAAATTTACAGGGGCGTCGTGTGCCCAGCCACGGCGGTGGCGATGCTCCTCGTGTGCGTTCTCATATGCTCACTCATGCGTTATGCAGTTCTTGTCGTCGCAGGCGTTCTTGCTGCGTATCCTGCGCTCGTACTCCTAATCCGCACCGGCAGAATCCAACGTGGGAAGAAAGCTATACCTCTCTACATGTCTTGGCTCTATATACTGTTCTACAGCGCACTCCCCGTTTTCCTTGCGCTCGTGCTCGTTTCCAGAAGTTTTTCAAACACTCCTCTCCTGCTCGTGGCACTCGCCTCCCAGTATTACATCGTGAAGTATAACCTCAACTCGCTTAAAAAGCGGGAGCTGATACACTTCGAAATATTTGCGGACACATGACTGGACGGAGGAGCGTTGAGAGCGCAGCATCTGGCGGCGGGCGCACGACGGGCGTAGTGATCGAGAAAAAGGACATCCTAATAGCAGTGATCCTTTTCCTGACAGGGTTTTTGATACGAATAGCGGGCGTGTCTAACGTCTGCATGTACGGGGACGAGTGGTTATATTGGTTTGATATGAAGAGGATTTTGGTAAGCGGTTTTGTTCCGAGGGCTGACGTCTTCGACTTTTCGCCACCTTTTCTTCCTTACTTAGGAGCGGCAGTCACGATGATTTTCGACGGGGATTTAAACACGATCAGGATGATTTCTGTGATCTTCGGAAGCTTAAGCATCCCTTACCTGTACCTTCTAGGGAAGACGATGTACGACTGGCGGGTAGGGTTGCTGTCAGGTGTTTTTTTGTGCTTCTCCGCATATCACTGCCTTTACAGTCGTGTGTTCATGCTCGACGTTCCGATGCTGTTTTTCATAATCGCGTTTTTGTACTACTTTTGGCTGAGTCAGCGTCCTGACAACCCGAGGTGCATGATGCACGCATGTATAGCAGGGGCGATGCTGGGGCTAGCGTTCGATATGAAGTACTTAGCGATCTTCCTACTGCCTGCAACCCTCGCGTACGCGTTCTGGGTTGGAGGCTTCCGCCTTAGAGCTCTGCTGGACCGTCGCATACTCCTGATGCTGCTTTTTGCGTTTCTGTTCTTCCTGCCGCTCCTCGTCTGCTTGTTCTACACGGGGGTGGGCTTCCACGGGTTTGAATATTACGCCATCGAGAGATTTGAGACGGAAAAAGTGACGAACGTTCGACCTTACGAGTTTTCGCCCGATGAGCTGCTGTATCGGGGGGGTAAAAGGTTGTTAGAGGTGTTTGCGTGGGGTGCCGATCTTTTGTCCCCTCCCTTGCCGCACGTCTTTAAACTCTCGATGACGTTCCTCATACTGATTGTCCTCTTCTCCTACCTGCTTGCTCTCATGAGGCGGGAGAAGGAGGGTAGTTTCCTCATGATATCGGTTTTCATGCTGCTCCTGCTCATTTCGAACTGCGGGAACGTCCGACATTACCTAATAAGCCTCCTCCCCTTTTTCTACGTGATGTTCTCCTATACAATTTTGCACAATAGGGCGTTCAGAGTGGTCGTAGTGCCGCTTGCCGCGGTTGTAATCTCGCTTTCTATCGCCACTGCGGTTACCTCCCCTTACTGGGACACCGGCGACTACCACTCGTGGGCGAGGAGTGCCGTAGAGCACATAAGAATGGACGCCGCTGCAAGCGGCATTCCGAGCGATCAAGTATCCATAGGACTTGTGTACTTTTTGTCTGAAATCTTGGATCGCCAATCGTACATCAGCGGCTTCAACGCATCCACGGTATATCTCTTCAAGCCTGCAAGTAAATATTCAGGGGAAGTGGCTGTTATGAGCTTGGACAGACTCAACAGGCTGAAACCCGACTATCTCGTCGTAAATGAAGATTTTTATGAACATTACTTCAGCGATGATGACAAGAGGGAGGTGTTTAGGGATTACAGGATCATACTATATTCCTATGAATATCCCCAGCATTACTTCATCCTGAAGAGGAAGAGCCTGAACGTGCCGACGGCGGAGCAAGCGGGAGCTGAAATGAGCTCCACGGGCGTGAAAGCTACGATTTCTAGGGATGCTTTCAAGGCGAGCGTGCCGGGCGTGATGGAGGTCGGAAAGGCATATACCGTGCTCGTTCGGGTAAAGAACGAAGGAAACGCCACAAACTTTGTAATGCAGCCGTGCTTTGATAAATTCACGATCTTCGTGGATCAAAAACAATTCGCATCTCCGATATTCATACCTAAGGAATGGCGATTCTCTCTTAGTAAAGGTGAGTCTCGGGTGTTCAAATTGAGGGTGCTCCCCTTCAGGGAGCACGTGGGGAAGATGCCCCTGACTGTGGAGCTTTACGCTGAGAGTGAGGATGGAGTATACAGGAAGGTAGATTCCTGTACCGACTACGTATATCTAATCAGGTGAACTAATGCCGGTAAGTAAGAGAGCGCTGGTCGTGGCCGCCGTAACATTAATAGCCGCCTCGTCAGTTGCCTATTTTGCCATAAAAGCGCCCACGAGGGCGCCGGTGAAAGGCGTCCCGGAGTGGCTTCTTGAAGGACCGATTTACGAGACGCATCCCTATTACTACAACGGTACTCTCAAGGACATAACTGAAAGAATTCCCGAACTTGCGGACCTGGGTGTGAAGACGATATATTTGCTGCCAATATGGGAGCATAGACCCATGCCGCCAGAGGGGCACCCGTTTCGCTATGGCTACATATACCATATCACTGACTATCACAAGATAAGTCCGGAGTTTGGGACTGAGGAAGATTTGAGGGAGCTCGTAGAGACCGCCCATAGGTATGACATGAGAGTCATCCTTGAATTTGTCAGCTGTATGGTTTGGGAGGACAGTGTGATATATAAAAACGGCTGGACGTTGAGCGTGCCTCTAGCTGAGCTGCAAAAGAAGTTCCCATTAGAATATGTGATGTGGGATAATGACACATATGTGTGTTATAACTGCAATAGGATATCTGGGTGGAAAGGGGAATATCTACCTGGTTGGTTTCTGCGATGCGATGTTTTTGGTAAAGTCGTGGGGGGCGAGGTGAAGCTTTTTACATATCCTTATCCCGCTTATGGCTATGCGGTTGACCGGACGAATCCGAAGCTTATTAACTACCTTACAGGGGTGGCAGAGTATTACGTAAAGGAGTTCGATGGGGACGGGTTTAGGGTTGACGCCCCGGGGGATAATTGGAATCCGGAAGTCGTCCCTGGCGACCGCTCGTCCATAGAGCTTTTAAGGCGCGTGAATGAAGCGATCAAGAGGGTCGAGCCTGACGCCGTCCTCATCTCGGAGATGGCGGGGCGTTACGAGTACAGAGCGGGCTGGCGGCAGCCGGACCCCGTGTTCGATGAAATGTGCGAACTCTCGTTTAGTTACTACTTTTACAACAACTTGATGGCATCCCTGCCAGAGATAGACACTGAGAAGCTACTGGAAATTCTAAATGGCGAGAAGGTTTGGTACGGGCGGGCGAGAGTACGCTTCTTGGAGCTACATGGGCAGCGTCGCATAAACGAGCTTGCGCCGGAACTGAACAAGCCCTTACTGGTGCTTATTTCAACAATTCCGGGGGTGCCGTCGATTCAAGCGGGGCAGGAGGTCGGAGCGACCAACGCCTTCCTCCCAAACGCTCCTGTCGATTGGGAGCATGGCGACTACGAGCTTAGGGACTTTTACAGGAAGGTTTTCAAAATTCGCAACAACAACGACGCTCTGAAGTTCGGCTCGATAAGGGGTGTTTGGAAGTCTGGCGACAAAATGATAGCATTCTTAAGGAGCTATGAGGAAGAAAAAGCAATCGTGCTGATAAACATGCAGAGCAGAACGGTCTCGAGCACCTTGAGCCTTCCGCTAGAGCCGGGCACCGTCTTATACGACGCTCTGAACGATGAGCGTTTTGTGGTTAGTGATCCAAAAAACTTTAAAGTCACGGTTCCGGCTTACGGCTCACGAATCCTGATCGCGGAGGGGGGGGCGTGAGAGTCTTAGTAATAGGGCTGGACGGGGCGTGCATCGACCTGATCGAGCGGTGGGCGGGCGAGGGAAAGCTGCCGACGTTTGAAAAGTTGTTGTCGGAGGGGAGCTATGGGCGACTGGAAAGCGTCACGCCCCCGCTCACGGTGCCGGCGTGGAACTGCCTCGCATGCGGCAAGAACCCCGCGAAGATTGGGCGTTTCAGCTTCGTTCAGAAGGTTCCTGGGACCTACGATTTCCGCATAAACCTCCCTTCCGTGAGGCGGGAGCGGGCAGTATGGGACATCCTCAGCGATCACGGGATGCGGGTTTTCGTCCTAAACGCGCCGAATGTGCTTTCCGCGTATAGGATAAACGGCTACATGGTCGCAGGTTTCCTCTGCCTGTCAGAGGAGAGGTTAGCGTACCCGAAGGAGTTGAAGGAGGAGTTACGACGCACGGACTACTACCGAGGCGCCGGCTACCTTCTTCCCTTCCTGACGCTTAGCGACAATGAGCTTTCAGAAATGTTGATGCGCATGACCGACGCCATTCACGGAGTTCTCTTCCGCTTCCTCGAAGAGCGTTTCGACTTCGGCTTCGTGGTGTTCCAAGAATTGGACGGTGCGCAGCACAAGTTCTGGAACGATGAGCGGCGCGTCCTACGCCACTATCAAAACATAGACAGGAAGTTAAGGAAGATTTTAGACAAGGTAGGTGATGAGACGGATGTGCTCATCGCCTCTGATCACGGCTTTGGGCCAAACAAAAGAGTGTTTTTCATAAACGAATGGCTGAGGCGGGAAGGGCTGTTGAGCGTGAGGGAGCCTTTTTTGCCCCTCATGATGAACGCCTTGATCAGAGCCGTAAAGGTACAGAACGTTCTGAGAATTCTTAAGGTTATGAAGGCGCACTCCCTGGCGCCGTTTTATGAGAGACTGCTCAGGCAGGCGATGCGGACATCGGTCGTCCGGGGCGAGACGAAAGCCTTCAGTTACGGGAATTGGGGCATGATTTACATAAATCTGAAGGGGCGAGAACCTGAGGGCGTCGTCGAAGCTGAGGAATACGAGCGTCTGAGGTCAGAAATCATAGAAAAGCTGCAGCAAATCTCTGTGAAGGCTTACAGGAGGGAAGAAGTATATCACGGCGAGTATCTGAACTTCGCCCCGGACATCATTGTGAGTATAGATGAGAACGTGACCTCGATAAGTGGGAAGATTGGTCTCAACAGGGTGTTCATGGAGGGCTTCCCTTATAACGGCTACCACAGGATGGACAATGGGACTTTCATCGCTTGGGGGCCGGACATAAAAAGCGGGAGGGTGCAAGCGAGGATATACGACATTGCGCCGACCATCCTCCACATATTCGGGGTGCCTATTCCAAGAGACGTGGACGGGCGCATTCTGCGTGAGATTTTCAAGGGCGAGCTTGCAACGCGTGAGACAAAGTACGAGTCGGAAATGATGAGAGTGAAAGGGAAAGTGAAGAAGCTGAAAATGATGAAAAGGATATGAGTCATTTCCGGAACTTCCGGAAGGCTTTTTCCAGATACGGCTTGACACTCACACTTTTTCCCAATTCGAGGAGTATGATCATGTCGTCCTCGTCGAAGCTCGTAGCAAGCACGCAAACCCCGCACGCCCCGTAAAACGAGAGTAAGAAGAGCAAAAGCGTCAAAGGCGTGGCGATGACGTTCCTGACGAGCAAGAACACTATGGATGTGACGGCCGTTGATGCAGCCACTGGTTTTAGGAACTTCGCCGCAAGCGGATGTATGCGGTGCGTGTGGAATATCCGCAGGGATACGAGCGTGTTTATCGTACAGACCGCCGACGTCGATGCGATGGCGGCGCCGACGACGCCGAAATCGGGAATCAGGACGACGTTAAGAATGAGGTTCAGCGCGACGCCCACCAGGTTGTAAAGCATGTAGGGTCGTGTGCCTCCGATGACGATCAGCGTTTCGACGTTGGGTCCGAGGAGGACGTGGAACAGCATGCCGGCGACGAGAATGCGGAGGGCGACGCCCGCCTCTGCGTACCCGCTGCCGAAGATCAAGCTTAGCACCGCCTCAGGGAAGAGGAAGACGAGTATGGCGGGTGGAAACGTCGCTAGGAACGTCCATTTCGTCAGCACAACGTAGTGCCGCCGCAACTCACGAATGCGACCTCCTGAAAGCAGCTGCGATGCTATCGGCACATAGATGAACGCCATAGAGTTCAAGCAAATCCTAAGGAGCTGCGCAAGAGGGTGAGCGGCATTGTACAGTCCGGCGTCCCTCGCCGCTCGCAGATACCCAAGCAGCAGCGTGTCCACCCGCAGAATCGCGATGCCCGCAACGTTTGCCACGAGCAGCGGCAAGGAGAACACCAGTAGTTCTCGCCTCACACGCCTCGCATATACTTCCCCCCC
>QMVQ01000027.1 GCA_003661185.1 Candidatus Alkanophagales archaeon
CGAGCGGCTCGGCTACACGAGGGCGCTGGTGCCGAAAGAAGTGATGTGCGAGCTTGAGCGTGTGCGGAAGAAGCTTAAAGGTCGCCATAAGATCGCGGCGGAGTTAGCATTGGAGCTATTGCGAAAATATCGTGCTGAGGGGCGTTTGCTGAGCGCTAAAGTGGAGGAGTGCAACGCTGCCGATGTTAGTGCGGTGAGCGTCGACGAAGCGCTAATACGGCTCGCAAAGCAGCGGGGGGCGGCGGTGCTCACGAACGACTCGAAGCTGAGACGAAAACTGTTGAGAGAAAGTGTCACCGTCGTCTATTTAAGGGGGAAAAATAGGCTTGAGGAAAGGAGTTGAGTTACTCCTTCTTCGCAGCTATACCGAGGACCCCCATCAGGACTAAGATTCCACCGGCAAGACTAAGAGCAAAAGCCGCCATATTTCCCCCTTCCTCGTTTACCATTTTTATCAATTATTTAGCCGTTACAATCTTAGTTAAGGTATCCCTACGTAAATCTGAGGGGGGTGTTAGGAATCATAGATATACACTGCCATCTCACGTTCAAGCAATACGACGAGGACCGTGAGAAAGTCATTGAAGACGCGAAAATGGTGTTACGGGCGGTGGTAGTCAGCGGAACTGAACCTGAGGACTCAGAGAATGCTTTAAGGCTTGCTGCCGAGCACGAGGGCTTTATTTTCGTGACCGCGGGGCTACACCCGATTCACGTCGAGGAGCTCGGCGACAAGGACATAGAACGGTATCAGGAGTTCATCGCCGAGAACAAGAAGAAAATCATAGGCATAGGTGAGATAGGGTTGGACTACCACTGGATTAAGGAGCCTTTGAAGATAAGGAAAACTAAGGAAGTTTTCCTCGAATTTTTGCGGCTTGCTAAAGAGTTGGATTTGCCTGTCGTGCTACACTTGCGGAACGCCGTCGAGGAGGGCTTCAAGCTCGTCGTGGACGAGGACGTTCGCAAGGCGGTTTTCCACTGTTACACCGGGAAGCCGCAGCTCGCCTCTGAAATCTGGGACGAGGGTTACTACATCTCGCTGCCGACGTCCATCGTGCGGAGCAAGACGATGAAGAAGGTGGCGAAGATCGCACCTTCGTCGCTTCTGCTTGCGGAGACGGACGCCCCCTACTTATCGCCATTCGAGGGCGAGGAGCGGAACGTCCCGCAGAATGTGCGCATCGTCTACGAAAAGATTGCGGAACAGCGAAAAACCGATGCTGATTCTTTAGAGACGACACTACTACGAAACTTCGAGGAGCTTTTCGGCGTCGTGCCCGAAAACGTGCCGAGGCTTAGAAGAAGAGAAAAGAGAGAGGAGGAAGAGTAGTGCGCGCGCCCTTAAGGCTACACTCCCTCTAACATCCTCTCAAGCCTTTGCAGCCCCTCCTTAATGCTTTCTGTGGACGTAGCGTAGGAGAAGCGGACGTAGCCGCTGCAGGAAGGACCGAAGGCAGAGCCGGGCGTTGTCGCCACGTAAAGCTCCCTCAACGACTTCTCCGCGAACGTCATGCCGTCCATACCTGCCGTCTCGACATTTACAAAGACGTAGAACGCACCTTCAGGGCGCTCGCAATGCAAGCCGAGCTTTTGCAGCCCCTCAACTATCAAGTCTCGTCGCCGCCTGAATTCCGCAACCATCTCCCTCAAGCTTTCTCTCGACCGTTCGTCCCGAAGGGCGGCGAGCGCCCCGAACTGCGCGAATGACGTTGCGCACGTCACGGAGTGCTGTTGGACTTTGAGCATTGCGTTCAGAATTTCGGGCGGCGCTACAGCGTAGCCGATTCGCCATCCTGTCATCGCATATGTCTTCGAAAAGCCGTCCACGAGAATCGTGCGCTCCGCCATCCCTTCGAGCGTCGCAAAACAGATATGCTCACGCCCGTAGATTATTTTACTGTATATTTCATCCGAAAGGACGAGCAGGTCCTTATCCTTTGCGAACTCTGCAACCTCTTCAAGCTCCTTCTTGCTGAGGACGTAGCCGACTGGGTTGTTCGGGCTATTTATGACTATAAGTTTGGCTTTCGGCGTGAAGACTTTCTCAAGACACTCGTAAGTTACCTTCTCGCCCCTGTCCGCAAACCGCTTCGTCCAGACGACCTCGCCGCTTGCGAGCTGCGCAGCCGCCGCATAGCTCACCCACGCCGGCTCCACAAGAATAACGGCATCGCCAGCGTCCAAAGTCGCCATGAAAGCCTCGTAAATCGCATGCTTCGCCCCCGGCGTCACGAGAACGTCATCAGCACGCACGTCAAGCCCGTATTCCTCGCCAAGGCGGGCGGCTATTTCTCCCCGCAGCTCAGGGATGCCGGCAGCCTGCGTGTAGTGCGTGCGTCCTTCGTCTAAAGCACGCTTCGCCGCCTCGCAGATGTGCGACGGCGTGTCAAAATCCGGCTCGCCGAGCGTGAAGTCCACGACCGGTTTTCCTTGCGCTCTCAACTCCTTCGCCAGCTTCCCCATTTTTAGCGTTGCCGACTCCTTTACCCCGCTAAACCTCCTCGAAACCATCAAGGTTTTAAATGAGGTTGGGCATATTTAACTGTGAAGATGCCGCATGACGCCCCGGTAGCTTAGCCCGGAAGAGCGGCTGACTTGTAATCAGCAGGTCGGGGGTTCAAATCCCCCCCGGGGCTTGATTACAAAATTGCAAATCCCTCGGAAAAAGAAGATAAACAACGCTTTTGACATCAAAGAACAAATGAGAAGTCTCGGCTTTTACTGGGCAGGCGAGACAGGTTTGCTTTGGGAACTGGAGGGCGTTTTGAGCGAGAACAAACTAAAAGAGCTCGCAGAGCTTGATCCTGAAGAGGCGGTGCCGAAGGCATTTCCGCTGATAAAAAAGGTGCAAGACTCAAAACCGAGGGGGAGCGATGAAAGAGCTGAGAGAATGAAGAGAGCTACTCGGGGAGCTCGTTCGTAGGTTTTCATGGGACCATGTCATCAGTAATATTGCTAGTTCCGCCAAGAACTCCACACGTGTTCTTCGCTACTCTGAACTTATGAGTCATGACGCCGTTAAAGTCTTTAGCAGGAGATTTAAAAATTTAACACCAGCCATAGACCTCGTAACGTAGTTAAAAGTAACATTTGAGGTTCTTAGAAAAATGAAAATTAAAAAATTGATTTTCTTGCTTCAGGCAGAGCCTTCCCTTAACTTATTAATGACGATCTCAGCGGCTTTTTTCCCTGAGAGGAGCATGCCGCCGAAGACGGCGCCCATGCGGTGGGCGCCGGCGACGGCGTTCGCCGCCATGCCCGTGACGAGCAGCCCGGGATAAATCTCACGGGTATTTTCCAAAACTTCCTGTTCCGCTTGTTTTGCGAACATCGAGCGTTCGCCGACGACGTCGCCGGTTTTCGTGGCGAGCCGTCCGACTTTCTTCGCGACGAGCTTGCAGACGTTGCACTCATGTCCCGTGGCGTCAATCACGAACTCAGAGCGGAACGCTAAGGGATCCACGTGCAAGCCTGCGAGCTCAACAGCAGTCCAATTCACGACGACGCCCCGCACTCTTTGTTGATCATCGACGACGACGTCCTCGACGCTTAGCCCGTTGAGAATTTTGACGCCTGCCCTTATTGCACCCAGACAGAGACAGGCGGCGGTTTCGATGGCGTCAGCCACGTAAAGCGTTTCACCACCGCTCGCCGCCACCTCTTCGAAGCGCACGCCGAGTTCCTTAAGAATAGGAGTCGCCACCGCCTCTATAACGATTTTCGGGAGCATCATGCCGCCGCCCCAGATGCCACCGCCGATGTTGAGCCGCCGCTCGAAGACCACGACGCGCAAGCCGGCGCACCCAAGGAAATACGCAGCGGTTAGTCCTGAAGGTCCGGCGCCTACCACCGCCACGTCCGCTTCCAAGCAGCTCAAAAAATCCTCAAAAGACTTTTTTAGTATGGCTCTCGACGTCTCAAGCTCCATAGATCACCCTCCTTGCAGAGTGTCTCTGCTTACCCAGTCTCCGCTTACGCATCACCCTCTATATAGCGACAATTTTATAAAAGTGGGAGCATAGGGGTGTGATAATATGTCGAAGATAGGTAAAGATATCAGGGTCGAGAGGATTATCAATAGAGAGAGTGGGAAGACTGTCATCGTGCCGATGGACCACGGCGTCACCTCAGGACCGATAAAAGGGCTGGAGGACATGAAAATTGCGGTGAACGCCGTTGCTGAAGGCGGTGCGAATGCTGTCATCCTGCACAAAGGAATTGTTAGGGCGGGGCACCGGGGTTATGGTAAAGACATTGGGCTCATCATTCATCTCTCTGCAAGCACCTCGCTCGGTCCCGACCCGTTGAACAAGGTCCTAGTAGCGACGGCCACAGAGGCAATAAAGCTCGGCGCCGACGCCGTCTCCGTGCATGTGAACGTCGGTGCCGAGAACGAGGCTGAGATGCTCAGGGAACTCGGCGCCGTCGCTCGTGAGTGCGAGGAGTGGGGCATGCCGCTCGTTGCGATGATGTATCCTCGCGGCAAGAAAGTGACGGACGAGCACGCCGTCGAATACGTAAAGCATGCGGCTCGTGTTGGTGCGGAACTCGGCGCCGACATAATAAAGACAAATTACACCGGTGACCCCGACACCTTCAAGGAGGTTGTTAAAGGTTGTCCAGTTCCCGTGGTCATTGCGGGTGGTCCGAAGATGAGCAGCGACGAGGAAGTCTTTGAAATGATAAAGGGGGCTATGAGTGCTGGCGCGACTGGCGTTTCCATCGGACGTAATATCTTCCAACATGACGACCCCAAGAAGATGACGAGAGCCATTTCGATGATAGTCCACGAAGATGCATCCGTGGAAGAGGCTTTAAAGTTCTTAAGGTCTTGATTTGATGGAAGTGAAAATATGGACAAGGAGGTCTGGGTAAGAGCCGATGAGGGGGGGTGGGAGGAGAAAAAAATAAGAATAACAACAGCCCTCGAATCGGGCGCAGATTTCGTTCTTGTTGACGTTGAGGACGTGCCGAGGGTAAAAGAGCTCGGTATGATAAAGACGGCAGCGTTTGTCGCAGGAGACGCCGGCTTAGACGAGTTAGAAGACGTGGCGGCAGAGCTAATCGTGTTCGGCAAGGGCTGCGAGGGCGACGGCACCACACCTTTACTTTTCGATTTTAGCCAGTCAACGCTCTTCAAATCGCTTGAAAGTGCCAAGGACGTTGTAGGGAAGGAGCGGTTGGGCGCCTACATCGAGATTCGCGGGAAGGAATATGAGCGGCTGGCGGTGGCGCTTGCAAGCTTCTGCCGTTACCTCGTTGTAGTAGGAACCGATTGGAAAGTAATCCCGCTTGAGAACTTGATAGCTGAGTTGCAGAAATACGACGTGAAGATAATCACCGGCGTGAAGGACGTTGCGGAGGCGAGGACTGCCTTCGAGACGCTGGAGCACGGCGCCGACGGCGTTTTACTCGACACAGACGACCTCAACGAAATAAAAAAGACGGTGGGACTGAAGGAGCTGCTTAGGCAGGAGCGTTTGCCGCTGACTATCGCCAGAGTTACGAAAATCGAGCCGCAAGGCATGGGCGACCGTGTCTGTGTGGACACATGCTCCTTAATGCGGCGTGGCGAAGGCATGCTCGTCGGCTCGTTTTCGGGTGCGTTCTTCCTCGTGCATTCCGAGACCGAGGAGAGCCCGTATGTGGAGGCTCGCCCTTTCAGAGTGAACGCCGGCGCCGTGCACTCTTACATACTCGTCGGCGAGAAGACGAAATACCTCGCTGAACTCTCGGCGGGCGATGAGGTTCTGATTGTGAACTCGGAGGGCGTCACGAGGAAAGCAACCGTAGGACGCGTGAAGATCGAGCGGCGCCCGCTGATACTTGTGGAGGCGGAGGCTGAGGGGCGCAGGTTCAGCATAGTCCTGCAGAACGCCGAAACCATAAAGCTGATGGGTAAGGAGCGCCCGATTTCCGTGGCGGAACTCAAGGAGGGCGACGAGGTTCTGGTGCACCTCTCCTCAGAGGCGAGACACTTCGGAATCTCGATAGACGAGACGATAATCGAGAAGTAGCGAACTAGTCCGCAACGACCCCCGAATGCAAAACCGCCGCCTCCTTGAATATCGTCCATGCGTAGATCTGAGCCCGATAGTAGAGGAGACCCACCGCACAGGCGACAACCACCGCTGCGATTGCGAGGAAGACAAAAGAGAATAAGGGATAATCGGGAAGCAATACTTTTGTGAACAATGTCCAGAGCGGCTTTGTGCTCTCCCTTACTGTTGTTTCCATCATTTCTTCCCCTACCAATGTCAAGGCGATATCCAGTATGACCGACAGGGCGGTCACGCCGAAGCCCGTCAGCAGCGACAGGGAGGTCATGTAGATTCTCGCCCGTGCGATTCTGTCGTCGCAGGCTCGGAGGAACCTCCGCAGCTCGTCCCTGTTGTCGAAGGCGAAGTCCGAGAGTTCCAGCCGTGAGCCGCTGATGCGTCTAATTCCGCTCTCGTCGGCTTCGACCCAGCGGAACGACAAGCTCAGGAGGAGAAGCTTGAAGTACTCCGACCAAATCTCGGGCTCCGCAGGGGTCTAGGGCTTACGACCTCGCCGCACTTCCGCACGAGCTCTTTCGCAAAGCTCATAAGCCGCCCGTAACAACATTGCCCTATGAAGAAGGGGAAGGGCTACGTGGCGGGACCGTTTTTCACGCAGGCGGAAGAGAGGTTCATGCGGGGGGTCAAAGAGGAGTTGAGTGTCGCCGGCGTTGAAGTCAAAACGCCGCTGGACATAGGCTATGTTGCCGGCGGCTCCGCCGAGGTCTTTGAGGCGGATTTACAAGCGATTCGGGAGTGCGACGTGCTCGTTGCGATACTTGATGGGCACGACGCCGGGACGATGTGCGAGGTCGGCTACGCACGTGCGCTCGGGAAGCGCATCATTGGACTATGGACCGACAAGGAGCGAAGGCTCGACCCCTTCGTGCAGTGGCTGTGCGACGAGGTCGTCACGAGCTTGAAGGAGCTGAGAAAGAAGGTCTGACCGGCTCGTGCGTTGCGTCCGCACGTGCAAGGCTCCGAGGCGGCATGCCTCAATTCAAGCTCGTCAAGACGGGCTGAAAGCAGCGCTTCCCTGCAAGAGGTTCTAATCTCCTCTTAGGCTTTTCACTCCTTATTTTACGACAGGCTCTGCAGAGTTGAGTTTCGCCAAAGCTCGTCGTTACACCAGCAGTTCTGCGTTTATCACGCCGCCCTGCCCGGGGCGGTTCGTGACGACCGCATCTCCGAGCTCCGTTTCGATGATTGCGCCCTTAGTTATGATGTTTCGCCGTGAAAACAGTGGGTTCGCCGGATTTTCCTTCACCCTCAGAATCTTGGCTTTCACGGTTACGCCCTTCCGTGGGTCTGAGACGTTTGCGACGTCGCATCGTAGGAGCCGCACCTTGCGGTTGCCGCCCCGCACCCTTATGACCTTACGGACGGTCTCGCCGAGCGCCGTCTCGGACGGCGGACGCCCCAACTCGTACTTTCTCTTCTTCCTGTGCTTGTGGTACCTGCCACCCGAGGGCTTCCTCCTCGCCCTCCCGTGCCACACCGCCATGCAAAATGAGTTGGTAACCCCATTAAAAATGCTTTCGCTCGCAAGAGGGGTGCCGAGAGTTACGTGTGGATTTGAAGCTTGAGCCGCATGCCGCCACCGCCGCTCCTAGGCATGGCTGGCGAGCCGAAGTGGGGGGAGTACGGTGGCTCATAGCTCTCCCGTCTCGCCCCTCGTTGAGGAGCGAGCTAAATCGATTGCATCTCGGCAGTGAGTTTATTCCGGTGACGTGGATGTTGAAGCGATACGTGGGCTTTCTACGGGCAGGGAATAGTGCCCCTCCCTGAAGGGGTTTGCAAGCGACAGAAAGGTAAAAATATTGGGTCAGAACGAACAAGTTAAGGAGGCGCCGGGGGAACTTGGGGGAATTCATGACCTCGGCGATTGTTGAAAAAGGTGTGCGATGATGACTTATTGGCTCTGTATAGCTAACGAGGAGAATTGGAAAGTGATAAAGAAGCGGAACGTGTGGGGTGTTCCTGAGAGGTATAAGAATACGATAGCCAGAGTGAAGCCGGGGGATAAACTTCTGGTCTATCTCAAGCAGGAGAAGGTAGGGGACAAGCCATCGAGGATCGTCGCCGTTTATGAATCTATTTCCGATGCTTTCAAAGATTCCACGAGAATTTTCAGCTCTAAGGGACTGAGGAGTGATGAGGTATTCCCTTGGCGTGTTAAGATCAAGCCTGTAAAGATTTTTGGTAAACCGGTGGAGTTCAAGCCCCTAATTCCAAAGTTGAAGTTCATCACGAACAAGAGGAAATGGAGCGGTCATCTTATGGGTAAGGCTATGAGAGAGATCCCGGAAGAGGATTACAATTTGATCATAAACGTAGGATCTGGGGTGGGAGAGTGATCAGCCTCAGAAATGTTTGGGAAGTTTGCGAGTTTAGTGATGAAATAAAATACGGAAAACTTGATAGGAAAAAGTTCGCCGTGGAGTTATACGACGTTCTCAGCGGTAAGGCGGATGAAGCTTACTTAAACCCAGAGAAGTTTCTCAAGAATACGTATTTAACATCCGACATGAAAGCTCTTCTCGTAGGAGCCCTGAAAAGGTTGGCTAAAAACGAGGGCTCAGCGGTTTATGTTCTTGACACGGAGTTTGGTGGCGGAAAGACCCATTCGCTCCTGTTGTTATATCACGTATTCAGGAACAGGAATTTAGGAACTCAGTACATTCGGCAGTATGGCATAGATAAGGAATACGGCATTCTCGAAGTGCCGGAGGTCGATGTGGCAGCGATCGACTGCAGATGGATGGAGAAGGAGACCCTCTGGGGCGGACTTGCGCATGCCCTCGGAAAGTACGAGGCTTTGGAAAAATCCGATTTAAGAAAAACACCACCCAAAAACGTTGACGAGATAAGAAATCTCTTCACAAAACCCACTTTGATCCTAATAGACGAACTACCAATCTATCTCGTCACAGCTTCAGCTACGGATATAAAGGTAGGGGGCACGAATCTGATGGAGCTAACACTTAACTTTTTAACAGTTTTAAGCAGTGCGGTTTCGACTACAAACAACACACTACTTGTTCTAACACTTACCGGCAAGCAATCAATGTACGAGAGGTATGTAGAGGCTGTTAAGAAGAGGCTTAAAGGGAAAGAGGAAAGCAAAGTTCTTGATGCGATTGAAGCCGTCCACGAGCACTTTACAAGCTCTGTATCGAGGCAGGCTCAGTTTCTGATTCCGGTCAGAGATGTGGAAATATACAGAGTCATCCAGAAAAGGCTAGTAAAGTCGTTCAATACAAATGAGGTTAAGAGGGTCGTTGAGACTTTTCACAAGTATTACGATGAGAAGGGTTTGATAAGCGATCCGAGATATACAAGGGATGTAATGGAAGCGGTTTATCCTTTCCATCCGTTTTTAATAGATGCTTTGCATGAGAGGGTTGCGACGATAGACAAGTTCAACAGGACGAGAGGCGCGTTATGGTTGCTCTCTCTGGTTTTGCACTATATATACAAAAACAAGATCGACTGCAAGCTCGTCACGACGGGGGATGTTCCGTTAGACGATCCGACGGTTAGAGACACTCTGACCTCCCAGCTCGGCAGAAGCGAATACATCAGCGTGGTGAATACGGATGTGATAGAGAAGGCGAGGAAATTAGACGAGCATAGGAACGTGAAGTTTGCGGAGAGGATTGCGAGAGCGATTTACCTGTGCTCCCTTATTGAAGCTGCGAAGATACCGGGGGTGAAGCCCTATGAGATCAAGTTTGCGATTTGCGGACCGGGGGAGGATCCCAATATAGTTGATGAAATTCTGTTAGAGATGGAAAGGGAGTTCTGGTATTTGTACAGGCGGAACGGGGCTTACTACTTCTGGAAGGAGCCGGGCATAAATAAGGTCATTTACGACTACAAGAAAGAGGTTACTGGTGAAGAGGTCGAGAACAAAATAACTTCCACGCTCAAGTCCCTTTTCAAAGCTAAGGATAAAGTAAAGGTCGTATGGGATCAAAGCGAGCTTGAAGACAAAGAAGACCTGAGAATATTCGTTTCGCCCGAACCTTTGACGGGGGAGGATATTGAAAGAATTCTCAGCACCACGCCGAGTGGCAAGCCGAGAGCATACAAGAATTCAATAATCTTCGTTTGCCCGGACGAGGATATGCTTGAAGAGGCGAAAAACTCTGCGAGAGAAGTTTGCGCGATCGAAAAAGCGCAGAAAGACGAAAGGATAAAGCCTGACAAGTCGAGAGTCAAGGAGCTGAGGGGGAGGTTGGAAAATGCCAAGGGCGAGCTAACAGCTAGCTGTTTTAACGCATTCCTGAATGTTGGATACACGCTCGTCGGGACCGGAGCCGTGAAGATAGAAGATATACCCGTCGCCGACGAGAGCGCTCGCAAAGCCAAAAACCTCGCCGACGTCGTAGTGAATTACCTAAGGGGCAAGATGCAGCTCCTCGAATCAATTTCCCCGGAATCGGTGCTCGATCAGGTGATCAAGCAGGTTGAGGTCATCTCTAAAGAATTCGATAAGGGATGCGTCAAGGTCGAAGAAATCTACAAGGCTATCAGGCAGGATAGAAGGTTGCCTTATATCTTAAGCGGCAGTGCCGTGATTGAAGCTATCAATAGTGGGGTTAAGAAGGAACTCTTTGGTTACGCAGACGAACTCGAAGAGGTGGACGGGAAGTTCAAAGCGAGGATTGGAGAGGAGGTAAAAGCATCTTGGGATGGTTACATCATAAGAAAAGATTACGTCGCACCTCCGAAACCGACTATACCAGTGGAGCCGGGAAAGTCCGGATCCGACGAAGAGCCTGTTACTCCAAAGCAAAAGCAAACGTACAAAATCCCGATAGACGGTTACGATAAGTTAGCGTCCACGTTGAACGCAATTTTGATTTTGAAAGTTTCAGAAAGCATTGAATGCGACATATCCATAGCGATTGAAGCTGACGGGGATACAATCTCGATCAAGAGCGACCTAAGTGATGTGAACAGAATTAAGAGGTTGATAGAATCAATCAGATCGACCTACGGTCAGATTAAGATTTCTGGAGAGCTTGAGATAAGCTCTGAAGAAGATATATCAGAGGAACTGGAGCGTTACGGTCTCAGGTGGATTTCATGAGGAAGCACAAGCACATGCTTTTAAGAAGTAAAAGCGGTAAAACCGTCTCTCTCTGCGTGGAATTCGAGGAGGGCGGGAAAACTAAGAGGATTTACTTGGCTAAGGTTCACGGGTGGAAAGTCGGTTTGGCGTGCAAGCACTTCAGCTTCGAATCTGACGGCTGGAGCGATGAGGTGGCGAGGGCTTTCGTCGGGCTGAACGCTTTGAGATTGTCCAAGGAGGAGTGGGAGGCGAGGAAGTTCGCAAACGTCGTTAAAGGGTTGAACAAGCTCGAACTCCACTTCTGGGCGAGCAAGTTTTTAGACGATCGTGAAAGAGCGGATAGGGCTTGGAGGGCTATGTATGACTGATGAGAGGTTGATAGAGGTTGAGGATTTCGGCTTGTTGAAGCTTTTTGAGGGTATTAGCGAGGAAGCGAGAAAAGAGAAGCTTGCAGTTCCTCCGATAAACAAACTGTTGTATTGGTGGACTCGGAAACCTTTGGTAGTCGGTAGAACTTTGGCTTTGCTCTCTACAATTCCAGCTCCGAAGGATGAAGATGGCGGGATAACCGCTGAAAAGATAGGAGCGGTAGTAACTGAGGTCAGGAGATTAATCGGGTTGAGTTCGAACGAGAGAGCTTACAAGAACTATCCAGACGGTGAGGGTTACAGGAAGCTGTTGGATTTCGATCCTCCAAGCGTTTTAGTGATGGACCCCTTCGCCGGGCAGGGGAACCTGATGTTCGAGGTTGCGGGACTCGAGCTTAAGGCTATTGCGATGGACTACAACCCCGTGGCTTACGTCTTGATGAAGGCGATTCTTGAGTATCCCAAAAAATACCCGAATTTGGCTGAAGATGTTGAAAAATACGGTAAGGAGTTGATAGAGAGAACGAAGAAGGAACTCGGCAGGTTTTACGAGAGGGAAGGTAGAACGGCGTTGAACTACATCTGGTGCTGGTGCATAAGGTGTCCTTACTGCGGGCAGAGGGCGCCGCTGACGAACCAGATGTGGCTCGACAAGAACAGAAAGATAGGATACTGGTTCAGGTTCAAGGATAAGGACTTTGAGGTCGAAATAAGACAACTTTCCGAGGAAGAGGGGAACAAGTTTACGCAGAAAGAAGGAAGTGTCGTCTGCGAGAGGGCTTTTGGTGGCTGCGGAAACACGATAAGCTACGAGCACATGACGAGGGATATTGCTGAAAGGAGAGATAAAGAGTTGATTGCTGTCGTCGTTAAGAACAGA
>QMVQ01000028.1 GCA_003661185.1 Candidatus Alkanophagales archaeon
AATGGACACTGACGGCGACGGCTTAACCGACCTTGAAGAAATCGTTTGGTATATAGACCTGCACAACGAGACGCAGCTTCGGGAGATTTATCCTTATGAAAAGGATTTGAGCGTCGTCATCCAGAAGATAAAGGACCTGCGGGATATGTATCCATGGCGGCTGAACCCGCTTGACCCTGATGTTGACAATGACAGGCTGAACGACAGCGCCGAGATTTTGAACAAAACATCGCCGATAGACCCAGATACCGACCACGACGGGCTTCTCGACGGCGATGAGATTTTCATTTACGATACAAACCCAAGGAAATGGGATACCGACGACGACTGGCTTTCAGACCTTGAAGAGACAACGCCCGGCTTGGACGGTTTCATTACAAACCCCAATGACCCTGACACTGACGACGACGGCGTAGATGACGGCGAGGAGGTCTTCGCACTCGGCGCCGCCGCAATCCCGCCGAGCAAGCATGTGATGACGTTCGAGCAGTTCGTGAGCAGCGACGCCTACGCCTACGAATATGTCACGCTGCGAGCAAAAATCAAGAAAATTAACCCCCGCCCGACTCAGGGCAACCTCAACGAATACCGCATCGAGCTGGAAGACCCCGACGCCGCCGATGGCTCAGCAGCGATGCCCAACGACTCCAGCACTATTAGACACGCAATGCTTTATGTCGGCAACCGCTGGCACTACGATTACCAGCACGGCGGCATCTTCATCGATGATGTTTTCGGCTTAGCTCTCAAGGAGGGCGATATCATAATCATCGTCGGCATGGCACGCCGCCACGACGACTTCGAAAGCATGTATCGTTACATCACCATCAAAACTGGCTACAAAGACCCCTATACGAAAATAAGTGACGACGACGGCGGGATATACCTCGTGCTCGACCCGAGGGAAGCATATGAGCGCTGGATGCCATCAAGAGAGTATCTAAAAGTGCGTGCCGAGGTGAATCCCATAGCAGTCAAATGGACACCGCTACCTGCACAAGTGCCAACGCCGCCGCCTGCTGAAGCAGCAGCCTACGCCCCAGTTCATGTCGAGGAGACGCCGACACCTGGGAGTCTGGCCGAAGCTGAAAACGTCACGGTAAAGAGCTCCGAAGGCGGCAGGAAGACGCCACCCGGCTTCTTCACGTCCATCACCATCGCCACGCTCCTCATAATCTACGAGGTTTCAAAGAGGCGGAAGAACAGCAGGAAGAAGAAAAACAAGAAGAACGCAAAGAAAAAGGCTTGACCGGGCTTGACGACGTTGGTGTCGGTGTGAAGTGCCTCACGGCGCTTGCACGTGTATTAGCAGCGCCGCCACTACTCCAACCTGAAGTGCAGCGCCCGCTCGTGCGCGCGCACGATGTCGTACATCGTCAGGATGCCGATGAGCTTCCTGCGGTTGTCCTTATCCACAACTGGCAGCCGCCCGACGCCGCTCGTCGCCATTTTATGCATCGCATCCTCCAAAGACTCCTCGGGATGCGTCACCACGAGGTTCTTCGTAGCGACCTCCTCCACCATTTTTCTCATCCTCTCCTCTTCAGGCACCCTCTCCAAATCCTTCAGCGTCACCATGCCGACGAGGGCGCCGTCACGCACGACGGGATAGCCTATGTGTCCGGTGCTTCTGACTACGTTAAGTGCCTCTTCGATTGTTACATCCGCCGGGAGCGTCACGACATTCCTCGTGTATGCGTCTCTGACGTAAAGGTCTTCGAGAATGTCCACGCAAAACTCACGACGATGCGCCGGCGAGTCCCGCCTCGTCTCGTATTGTTTTGGATATATCGTCCACTTGCTCGTGAGCGTGTAAACGGTTATCGTTGCGAGTATCGCCGGTGCTAAGAGTGCGTAGCTGCCCGAAATCTCGCAGACTACAAATATGGCGGTGAGCGGGGTGTTTGCGGCACCGCCGAGGAGCGCCGCCGCGCCTATCAGCGCGAAAACCGCGGGCTGCGTTATGGTTTGAGGCATGAGGAGGTGCAACGCCTCGCCGAAGGCGCCGCCGAGCGCCGCGCCGATTGCTAACGACGGTATGAAGAGCCCACCGCTGCCGCCTGAGCCGAGCGTGAGTGCGGTGCTCACCATCTTTGCAAACGCTATTATGATAAGGACCGAAAAGACGACCTTGCCGTAGAATGCTAATTGTATAAAGCCGTAACCGCCGCCGAGAAGCCCGCTGGCGACTACAATGGCGTCCTCACGCCTGTGAAGCAGAAGGAACGGCGTCATAACGAGCAGGAAGAAGCAGCCATGCAGCAGCCCGCCTGCCGCCGGCTTCAGCTTGAGCGGCAGCCTTAATCGCCTAAAAATCTCCGTGAAAAGCTCCATAATTTTTGGAAAAAGAACAACCAACGGGGCGCAAATCACGCCGAGTAACACGAAGCACAGCAGCGATATGGGGCGAAGGGCGGCAGCTACATCGTATTCCGGCACGCCGTAAATCGGACCCCAGCCGAAGAAAAAACAAGAAACGACGTAAGCGGTGAGCGCCGAAACCACCGCTGGGGCGAGCGTCTCCAGCTCAGAATCCCTCTTATATAGCATCTCGACGCCGAAAAATGCACCGCCGAGCGGCGATTTAAAGACCGCTGCGATTCCTGCGGAGGCGCCGCACGCCACGAGCCGCCGCCGTGACTTCTCGTTGAGCCCTAAGGCTCTGCCGACGAGCGAGCCGACTGTCGCCCCAATGAACGCACTCGGGCCCTCACGCCCGGCGCTGCCGCCCGTCCCGATGGTGAACACCGAGGAAATCGCTCTTACGAGACCACTACTCCCACTGAGCACTCCCTTTTTATCATGAAACCCCTCTATAAACGCATCGGTCTCGTGAACCTCGGCATCCTCGCTCCGCAGCCACCCGAACTTCACAACGCCGCATATTAGCCCGCCTAACGCCGGTATCAACGCAAGCAATAAGATTCCCGGAAAACTTAACGGGTCCACGTGCAATATTTCAGGGAGATGAAAGATGTGCGGCTCATGCTCCGGCATCGGCGGCTGATAGCAGGCGACGCCGCCCAAAATCAATGCTGAAAATGCGACGAGCGTCATATAAAACACAATCACGCAAAGACTCACAGCGATGCCCAAGAAAATGGTGTATGCCGTCCATATCGCCCATACGCTGAGATATTCTTCCTCTTCCTTGAAAATCTTAAATATTTCCGCAAAAGTAACCATGATGCCGCCGCCCTCGGGCACGCCCCCGCTCTACTGGTTTAAGTGTAGAATATAAAAAGTTTGCGTCCGCAGCGGGGAGCCGCTGCACGCTTAAAGCTCAAACCCGCAGCCCGCTGAGCAGCGCAACAAAAATTGCCGCTGCTGTGATGTCGGCAGTTGCGCCCGGGTTTATCCTCGCTCGAAGAAGCTCCTCGTCGAACCGTTGCAGCTCTTCGTCGCTACATCCCGCAGCTAAGAGTAGTCTCGCCCGCTTTGAGACTCCTGTTGCAGCTGCTTCCCCAAACTTCATCGCGACGAACGTATCAGGCTCGGCGGAAAGCATCTCCAAATACGCACGCACGATCGCGGCGTTCAAGCCCGCCTGTATAGTTTTCTCTTTTATGATTTCAGCATACTTGAACGTTAGCTTGAAACCGCCTGTCAGCTCCCTCGAAATTGCGTCGTAACCCGCTGAAATCTTCAGAACGTCGTAAAGCGTCAGCTCTCTCCTTCTTATCTCGTCTTGGGAGCGCGGGTCGAGCACATCCAACCACCCGACGCTACGAACCTTGACCCTTGCCCTCGGGAACGCTTTATAAAGCTCGATGGCGTCCTCGACGGTCGTTCGCTGCATTATCTCCTCGCTTCTCGCTTTTAAGGAGCTAGCGTCAGAGCTTGCGCCCGCTGCTGCCGCCAGCGGGATTAAGAGCATGAACGAGCCGAAGTGCGTGTTCCCACCGCTCTGCCAGCGCATGCTCTCCTCGACTGCCGCCCTTATGAGTTTGCCAACTCGACATTTTCGGCGCTCTTGTGCCCAGCGGACGCCGTCTGCGGCTGCCGTCCTGAAAACAGGGTAAGCGGCGACCGCCGACGCTAAAAAATGCTCGTATTTCGTGTCTGCGAAGTCGTGGTGGCGGTCCACGTTGCCGGGCTTCGGCGACGCCGACACTTCCAAAAGCAAAGCGAGCGCCGCACATCTCGCCACGTAATCCTCGTCCATTATATTTAGTCCGCCGCCCTGGGAAATAAACTGACTACTGACATCCTTGGCTGCGAAGGTGCTTAACTATGACCTAAATCACTCAACAGTAACGCTCTTAGCGAGGTTTCTCGGCTTATCTATCTCGCAGCCTCTCTCCTTCGCTGCATAATACGCAAGAAGCTGCAACGCCACCGAGTTCGTGATCGCCGAGAATATTGGCTCGACATGCGACGTTCTTATCACAAAATCTACGTATTTCTCTATTTCCTCGTCATGCTCGTCGGCAACGGCAATTACAGGCGGCTTACGCGCCTTCACTTCTTTTATGTTGTTGAGCATAATATCATAGGTGCGGTCCGGCGCCACGACTGCAACGACCGGCGTCTCCTCAGTCAATAACGCAAAAGGACCGTGCTTCAACTCGCCGGCAGCGTAGCCCTCTGCGTGAATATAGGAAATCTCTTTGAGCTTGAGCGCACCCTCTAAAGCCACGGGAAAGCTTATGCCACGACCTATAAAAAACACGTTTTCGTAACTTGTGATACGCCCTGAAACTTCTTTTATCTCGTCTTCAGCATCCAAAACCCTCTGCACTGCCGTCGGGAGCCGTCGCAGCTCCTTAAGCATTTTCTGCCTCTCCGCAAGCTCAATGCTCGAAAAGTGCAACGCAAGCAGGTAAAGGGTTATTAATTGCGCAGTGAACGTCTTTGTGGCAGCGACGCAAATTTCGGGTCCGGCTCTCGTGTAAATAATCCTATCTGCGAGTCTCGTGACGCTGCTGCCGAGGACGTTCGTGATGGCGAGCGTTGCGCAACCCGCCGCTTTCGCTCTTTTCAGCGCAGAAAGCGTGTCTGCGGTCTCCCCGGACTGCGTTATCCCGACGACGAGCGTCTCTCTGCTTAAGGGCGTCGTTGCATAGTTGAATTCCGACGCCAGCTCCACCCTGACGGGAACGCTCGCAAGCTCTTCGATGACATATTTGCCGACGAGCGCTGCGTGGAACGACGTGCCGCATGCCACCATCAAGATTTCAGAGGATTGGGGCACGTCCAAATCTAAATCTACGCCACCAAGGACGCCGTCACGCAAGTGCGTCGCCAGCGTGTTCTCTATAACCCTCGGCGTCTCGTGTATCTCTTTCAGCATGAAATGCTCATAACCCCCTCTCTCAGCATCCTCAATGCTCCAAAGCACCGTCTCCATTTTCCTTGGAACGACGTTGCCGCCGTTTTCTATCCGGAAGCCCTCTCTCGTGATGATTACCAAGTCGCCGTCCTCCAAGTGAACCACACGATTCGTGTGCTCAAGCAGCGCAGGCACGTCCGACGCCACGAAAAACTCGCTGTCGCCCACGCCCAGCACCAAGGGACTCCTGCTACGTGCGGCTACTATCTTCTCATCCGCCTTATGCAAAATCGCAAGCGCGTAAGAGCCTTTTACCTCATGTAAAGCCCTTCTCACAGCCTCCTCTAAATTGCCATTGTAATACCTCTCCACCAAATGCGCAACGACCTCGGTGTCCGTGTCCGAGCGGAAAACATGCCCCTCCGCCGCAAGCGTCTCTCTGAGGTGCTGGAAGTTCTCGATGATGCCGTTGTGGACGACGGCGATGTCGCCCTTGCAGTCGGTATGCGGGTGAGCGTTCCGCCTCGAAGGCTCACCGTGCGTTGCCCATCTCGTGTGCCCGACGCCTACGGTTCCGCCGACGTTCACGCCGCTTAAAGCCTTTTCGAGCTCATCTATGCTGCCACGCTCCTTGAAAACTTCTATTTTGCCATTACTCAGCACTGCGAAACCACAAGAGTCGTAGCCACGATACTCAAGGCGTTTCAACGCCCCGAGTATTATGGGCTGCGCACTCCTCTTGCCTATATAGCCCACAATCCCGCACATCTCACCACACGAGGCTGTTATCGGGGATGATGCCTCCTGCCACCTTCACGTCGCCGACTCTCACGTTATTTCCGAGAATGGTGCAAGGCTTCGTTACGACATTGTCGCCGATGACGCAGCGCTCGCCAAGCATCGCCCCCGCCTCCACGGAATGGTGCTCGCCATTTATTTTCACGTCTCCCCGCCCGCTCTGCGTTGAAAAACGGTCGCCGATGCTGCAACCCCGGTCTATTATGGAGTTCTTTATCGAGCAGCCTGCCCCGATGCTCACATCATCCATTATGACGCTGTTCCGCACGAGCGTGAACGCTTCGATGCTCACATTGTTCCCGATGCTCGTTGCCGGGAATATGCAGACGTTCGGTCCTATCTCGCAGTTCTTGCCGATTATTACCGGCCCGACGATGTAGGAGTTAGCTCTTATGACGCTGCCCTCGCCTATTTCCACGTCCCCTCTTATTATGATGTTTCTTTCTATCCGCCCCGCCAGCGTCCGCCCGGTGGCACTTAGCCGCAGCGCCACGTCATTCACGCTCAGAATGTCCCAAGGATAAACTACGTCGAGCCACGCCCCCTTGGCTTCGTGAGCCCGCAGCGTGCCGCCACGCTCGACAAATTCATTAAGAACGTCCGTCATGTCGGTTTTCTCGCCAATCTCGTCGAAAATACTTCTGTCGAAGACGTAGATGCCAATGTTCACAAGGGCGCTCTCAGCGCCGCCTTTAGGCTTTTCAATTATCTTCCTAACTCTTGCGCCATCCTCTGGCGCTTCTAAGCTCTCTATTTCGATAACTCCATATTTAGAGGCTTCGGGGTGCTGCTTGTAAAGTAGGGAATTTTTTTCTGCGGCTAACGCCGCTGCGACCGTGGACTCATCTACGATGTTGTCGCCTGAAATCACGAGAAACTCCTCAGCGGCGAGGCTTTCAGCCTGCTTCAAAGCGTGCGCCGTGCCGAGTTGCTGACGCTGCTCCACGTATCTTATGCGAACGCCGAAGTCTCGCCCGTTGCCAAAATGGCTCATGACCTTATCCTTGCGGTAGCCGATGATGAGAATGACGTCTCTGATGTTATTCTCCGCCAGCGCCCGCACTACGTATTCTAATATCGGCTTGTTCGCAACAGGGAGCATAACCTTCGGCTTCGCCGCTGTGAAAGGGCGCAACCTCTGCCCCTCCCCCGCCGCAAGGATTATTGCTTGTTTTATCATTTCCTCAGCTAAAAGATTACGGAGTTCGGCTCTATAATCCCGCCGACGGTCGTCCCCGGACCGATTCTCACGTTATTTCCAATGAGCGTCCCAACATTTATAGATACGTTTATGCCGGTTTTGACGTTGTCCCCGATGATTGCGCCGAACTTCCGACGCCCCGTATCTATTGTCTTACCCTTCACATGTATCTTGATGTGGGCGTTGTTAAGGCGGAGGTTTGCGACCTTCGTGCCGGCTCCGAGGTTGCAGTCCTCGCCGATTACTGAATCGCCGACGTAGTTGTGATGCGGCACTTTTGAACTCCTCATGATTATCGAATTCTTTATTTCTACAGAGCTGCCGACGTGGCAGCAGTCGCCTATCGCCGTATGCGGGCGGATGTAGCAGTTCGGCCCTATCTCGCAGTTCTTGCCTATCACCACCGGTCCAACTATGTAAGAGCCGTTGCGCACGATAGTGCCTTCACCTATGAACACTTCACCCCTCAGCGTGACGTTATCTTCCACCTCACCGAGCACCTCGCCCCTCATGCCTTTTAAGATCTCTTCATTAGCGTTAAGTAAGTCCCAAGGGTAACTGACGTCCAGCCAGTAGTCAACAGCAACTGCCAGCACGCTCGCCCCTTCCCTAATTAAAAGCCGTAGGGTGTCTGTTATTTCAAACTCGCCCCTCGGCGAGAGCTCAGTCCTCTCAACTGCCTCAAGCGTCTCGCTCGTGAACGAGTAAATGCCGACGTTTGCGAGGTTTGTCGGCGGGCGCTCAGCCTTCTCGAAAATCTCCACGACATGCCCGTCCTCGACGAGCACAATGCCGTAATCCTCAGGGCGCTCAACCTCCTTGACTCCCAGCGCAAGTGCACCCTCGTGCGCCATGGACACAAACTTCTGAACGTCCTCGCTCCTTAGAATGACGTCGCCGTTGAGCATTAAGAAACGGTCTCCGAGGACGTGCGCCGCCGCCTTCAGAGCATGCGCCGTGCCAAGCTGCCGACGTTGCGTCACGTAGCTTATCCGGATGCCGAGCGGCTCGCCGTCGCCGAAATAAGCACGCACTTTTTCATCATGATAACCAACGACAAGAACGACATCGTCTATTCCAGCTTTTCTGAGTTCGAGGAGCAAATGTTCAAGGATAGGCTTGTTTGCAATTGGCAACATGACTTTCGGCCTCGTGTGCGTGAGCGGACGCATCCTCGTCCCTTCGCCCGCAGCAAGGATGACTGCTTGTAGCTCCACGTTCACGCATGTAGCATTTTGGTTTTTATGCGTTTTGGTCGCTGCAACAAAACTTGAAAGTCGAAAACAAAAGGTATAAGTAAGGAGGGGGCGTATTTTCGTGGGGGGTTAGAATGAATCCGTATGAGCGGATGCAATTGGTTCTGAAAGGGAAGCTCGACGAGCTTGATAGGGTGCCTTGCTCCCCATATACGGGAATTTTCACGGTTGAGGCGTTAGAAAAGGCAGGAGTGAAATGGATAGATGCCCTTAAGACCACGGAGGGCATGGTGAAAGTCATAAAGACCGTGCACGAGCTCACAGGCTTAGAGAGTGCAACAGTGGGCTTTGATGCGGTGGTAGAGGCTGAGATGCTCGGCTTGATGCCAGACTTCAGGGAGAAACAAGCTGCTCGTGGCAAGTATATCTGGCCAACGATAAAAGTTAAAGGCGTAACGATGAGCGGGCGGAAGCTGGATACGCCCGCAGATTTAGAGGCAGTAATTCCTGAGGACGTGGCGAGCGCCGGCAGGATGCCTATGATATTAGAGGCAGTGAAAAGGCTGCACGACGAGTATTATGGCGAGATTCCTGTGTGCGCACGGGTTGGCGGACCGTTCACGATACTCGCAGGCTACATCATGGACACCGTGCAATTCCTGATGCTGGTGGTGACGAAACCAGATGTCGTGAAAGAGTTTTACGACGTTTACAAGCGGATGACCATCGAGGAAGCGAAGCTTCTCTTCGAAGCCGGTGCCGACATCGTTTCCATAGCGGAAGACGGCGCGGGCTGCGACAACCTTGCACCGGCACAGTTCCGAGACATCGTAAAGCCGAGGCTCAAGGAAATCTTCGACAAGTCGGGAGCGAACGCCATGACGATGTCCGGGACCGCCGGTCCGATAATAAAGGACTGCGCAGAGCTCGGCGCGAAGATAATAACCGTGGACGAGAAGACCGACATCGTCAAGGCGAAAAAAGATTTGGAGGAGGTGCGTCCGCAGCATTTCATGGCGCTCGCTGGCGACATCCCGACGATTGGCATGCTTGCGAAGGGCACGCCTGAGCAGGTGAAAAGCTACGTGAAGAATTTGATAGAAAGGGGCATCGAACTTGTGAGTCCGGGCTCGGACCTCTTCCTCACGACGCCGCTGGAAAACGTAAAAGCGATGGTCGAAGCCACTAAGGAGTTCGGCGCCCGCAAGTAGCGTGCTGAGGGAATGCGATAAGTATGCGAGGCTAAAATGAGACGGGTAAACGAGAGCGCTCTGATAACAATAAACGCAATCGAGGGCGGGCAGTTCGTTGCTGAGAAGTTCGAGAACGAGATGCGGGAGCGGACGAAGGAGCTCTGCCGCCTCTCCAAAGAGCAGGCTGAGAAGCTCGCCGAGGCTCTCGAAGGGGAGCTCGTAGCTTTGGGAAACGCAGAATGGAGCATAGTGATGAAGCCGCTCCCATATTTCCATATTTATTTCGCACTCGTCAGTGACGGCATCAAAGTCCTTTTCGACAAAAAAGCCTTAGAGGCGGGCATGCCCGTCGACGACGCCTACGACATCACGAGACTCGTCTCGAACGCCCTCGTGCGCAAGGCGAGGAAGCTTTTTCCGGAATGAGTAAAATTCGACGGCTGTAGGCGTGAAGGCAGAGATGCTTGAAGCCACGTTAAAAATGGCTGTTGAGCGAATGAGAAATTACCGCCGCTTTTACGAACAAAACGAGATGGCAGTGCGGGACCAAATTATAAATCCAATACTACGGGGCTTGGGCTGGGACCCAGAGAGCCCGGAGGAAGTGCTGCCGAACGTCTCTACCGATGAGGGCATCCCTGACTACACCCTTATGAAAAATGAGAAAAAGGTCTGTTCATCGAGGCGAAGAAACTGTCTGTGGATGTGGAGCAGAGGGAAGCTATTCGCCAATTAGCGAAATACTGCTTCAGCGAAGGAATGAAATACGGCGTCCTGACGAACGGAGTTGTCTGGATTCTTTTCAGAGCATTCCAAGAAGGCACCACAATTACAGAGCGAATAGTTTGGAAAACAGACATTGAGAGTGATGAACTATCGGCGAACATAAGGAGACTAAAGACTATTTCTAAGGAGAGTATCGAGGACATAGAAAATCTCATAAAGAAGCTTCAAATATTGGACGAAATTTGGCAGTCACTGGTGAATGAACCTTCAGAGTTAATTAGAGGGTTAATCCCCGTCTTTGAAGGGTTAATAAGAGAGGGCTACCCTGATTATGAATTTGAGCGCACAGAGATTGAAGATTTTTTAAAGGAAAAAATCAGTGAGCTCATCGAGAAAGAGCCGCTTCCAGAGCCGACATCTTCAGAGCTTATAATGCCAGAAATTGGGCGCCCGAGGAGGATGAAAATTGGCAGTGAGTATTTTGAAATCAAAACTGCAAAAGAAGTTTTGATAAATACCGCAGAATGGCTTATTAGAAGGGGGAAGTTGAAAAGAAACGACTGCCCCTTTAACATTGGTCGTGCATATAGACGATATCTAATAAACATAGAACCAAAACATAGATATGGTGACCCTTTCAGGGCGCCGAGGAGATTATCAAATGGGATGTATATCGAAACCCATCACAACGCTGCAAGCTGCATCAGTATTGCAAGGCAACTTCTTGAGAAATACGGTTATTCTGGGAAGATATTGAAAGTGGAATGACTAAAGCAAGTAAGGAAGAATTGTTTTCATATTAACTCCGACGAGCGCCACGCCCACCAGCGTCCCTAAAGTTCGGTGAGGAAGCTTTTTGCAGAGGAGCGCGGCGAGCGGCGCTGCAAGGGCGCCGCCTGCAAGAAGGGCGACGATGACCTGCCACGGGAAGCCTTGAGCGCCTAAGGTCAGAAGGAACGTAAGAGATATCACGACTGAGACAAAAAAGCCGGCAAGGTTCACGGAGCCGACGGCTTTCCGAGGTTCGACGTCGGAAAGCATCATACTCGCCGTCGCTATCGGACCCCAGCCGCCACCGCCGACCCCGTCCACGAAGGCGGCAACAAAACCCAGTAGCGACGCTCGACGGAACGATAGTCCGTAGCGAGACGCTGGGCTGTTGTTCGTCCGGCGGGGCGTGCGTGCGAACCTTAATATTATTCGCACGCCGATGAGGAGGAGGAGAGCGGCGACGGCAGGTCGAACGAGCGCCCCTGAAATGTAAGAGAGCAAGCACGCCCCGCAAATGCCGCCGAACATGCCAAATATCGAGAGCGGCGTTGCAAGCTCACGCTGGACGTTTCCGAGGCGGAGGTGCGAGCCGCCGGAGATGAGACTAACAAAAACCTTAGCGACGTGCACGCTCGCAGAGACTGTCGCTGGATAAAATCCTAAGAATATCAAGAGCGACGCAGAGAAGACACCGAAGCCTATACCCAGCGTCCCATAGGTGAGCTGTGCGACGTAGCCGACGCAAAATATGGTTAATGTCAGCAGTCCCCCATCCATCCCTCTAAATTAAAACGGTGACGGATAAAAGCCATGTCAATTACCCACCTACAAGTAGGAGGGCTTGCCTCCCGGAGAGGCTTCGGGGGAGGTTGACAGCTCCCCACCGTCCCGGAGGACGGTATAGCGGTTGCGAATGTTGAAGGCGGCGTTGGTGTCCGCAT
>QMVQ01000029.1 GCA_003661185.1 Candidatus Alkanophagales archaeon
AAGGTATAGTTAAACATATAAATAATTTCCGCCAATTCCTCCCATGGTTAAAACCATGGGCTTCCTTGGCGGTGGGAGTGTGAAGAAGCCTGTGGAAAGGCTTGGTCTTAAGATAAAAAGCCTCTTGAGATCAAAATTCTCGGAATTGCCATGTATTCCCAGACGGCGTCAGTACGGGCTGCGAGATACCTCTCCGAGCTAACCTCGCCTCCAAACTGCTGAAACCGGTGAAAAAGCTGGAGGAAAATAGCCAGCTCCACTGAGAAGAAGGAGCGAAAGACGATAGTCTTGGATGAAATAAGTGTTAAAGCTAGCAGAAAGAGGTGCTACGTGTATTCAGCCGTCGACGTTAAGCGAATGAGTTAATCTTGATGCTATACAACAAGGGACTGTCTCGTCATAAAGTCCGCAAAGTCTTTCATCCGGGAAATGCTCAACTGCAGAACAAGCCTAAATTTGTAGATAAAGCTCTATAGCTGAAGGAAACATAGAGAGCACGGAGTTGGAAACACGAGATGAACCTTTAGGGCGGCGTAGCTTTATGGAAGCGGTATTCCCCTCACTAAGCGAATTAAAGCGCTCTTCTTTCGCTTAGCTGTAAAAAGCCTGTTCAGGAACTGAAACCTTTTCCGTAGGCTGTTCATGTGATATTACAATCATCTTGCGACAAGTCTGTTTATATTACAGAAAAGTATTTATAATGCCTGTTACCATATTCTTCCTCACGAGCAAGATGGAGGTAGAGGATGAAGAATGAAGGCAAGAAGATTGGTATATGTTTTCCTGTATCGCTTGCAGTTTTGTTGCTTTTGATATCAGCTGTTCCATGCGTCATGGCAGGTGGTAACGGCGGTAAATTATGGCTCGAACCGTCTCCAAGCACCTATGTAGATGATTCAGATGACGCATGGCTCCATGAAAGCTACGTAACAACAGCAACTTTCTTTGATTTGAATATAACTAATCATAATGCAGGAGATATTTATCATCTATACCTGCTTGTTGCCGTAGATAGGGATCCCGCGGGCAATGTGACGGTTAAAGTCGATGGCAGCACTGTAGGTCCTTATGATGGCACCATAAAACCCAACAATAAAGCATTGGTAGAGGAAACAGACCCCGACTACGAATACCCGGGACATGGCGTCTATATCTATGGTAGCAGCGTACATTTTGCGGTCGTGGAGATCAAAATTCCTGATGATGGCAAACTTATCAAAGGCGAAACCATAACCGTGCCTGTTGAGATAATACCCACCAGCACGGTAAAGGTGCACTTTGATGCGGTAGGCGCAGATGATAGTAATGCCCCAATTGCATTTGTTCCACCGTCACATGATGCGACGTATACTACCTCAGAATTTATCCCAGAATTCGCAACGATCGCAATCCCGTTTGCAGCAACGATCGGACTGTTCATCTTCTTTAACCGCAAGCGCAAGCAATAGTAAAGATAGGTTTGGTTTTTCAACAAACTCCTCTATTTTTATGCTTGCAAATCTGGAGCTTTATGTGATTTTGTAAATGAGTTTATCGGTGCGTTCCAGCGCCGCTTTCGTGTCGCCGAAATGCGACGCCGCCGCCCGCATCGCTTCTGCAAAGCCCTTTATGTCTCTCCCCGCAACAAAAGAGCTTAACCGCTCGCACACCTCTATGAACGCTTCATGAACGTCCTGAACGTCGAGGTTCATCTGAATGAGCCCATAGAGGTGGGGGTTTTGATGCAGGATTCTGCCGACGATGTCGAATATGATTTCGTAGAGCGGGCTCATCAGCGGCTTTGCGGCGGAAACGTCAAAGTCCAGCATGCGAAGCGTCAGCCCATAGGCGATGAGCACGAAGTGCGTCAAGCCCTGAATTACCCGCATTGCCTCGTCGTGCGCCTCCGCCGTCGTAAAAGTGAGTCTTGCGCCGTCACGCCTGAAAAGCTCGCAGATACGCTCGCAGAGTCTGCCGTGCCGCCCACGCACGACGATCATTGTTTGTCCTTGGAGGCTTTTCGCCGTCGGTCCGAACATCGGGTGCGTGCCTAAGACTTCGACGCCCTCCGCTGCGTATCTAAGCATCGCCTCCATCGGTGTTCTCTTCACGGAAGTTACGTCGCAGAGGAGCGTGCCGGGACGCATTTCCGGTGCGACGCCTTTTATGACATCTACGACCACGTCTATAGGCACCGAGACCAAAACGACATCCGTCGCCCGTATCACGTCTGGGCAACGGCAAGCATCGGCTTTAAGGAACTTAACCTCCAAGTCGGCAGCCACACGCTCAGTGTCGTCGCTTACGTCAATTATCGTGACTGCGGCGCCGTGCTCCTTGAAGAACCTCGAGAACCAGCGTCCCATGCCGCCCGCCCCGCCCACGACTGCGACCTTGAGGCTAAAACTCGTCTCGTCGTCCATGCCTTCTTTTTATTTACCATCCTCGCTTAAAAGCATGTGGTTGGGGTGGTGTCTGTGAAAATAGGAATCATAGGCGTGGGGAACATAGGCGAAGCGCTCCTACGTGGCATCCTCCGTACTTGTGTCTCCTCGCCGGAGGATTTGCTCGTAAGTGATATAGATATGGCAAAAGTGGAGAGGCTAAAGGAGGAGCTCTGCGTCGTCGTTTGCGGGAGCAACGAGGAGCTTGCAAGTCATGCTGATGTCATAATAATTGCGGTTAAGCCTCGTGACGTAGCAGGCGTTCTGCAAGAAATTGCGGCGGCTGCCGGCGGCAAAACGATAATTTCGGTGGCGGCGGGCGTCAGCACTACAAGCATTGAAACGACACTGAAAGAGAGCGGCGTGGAAGCGCCGAGGGTGGTGCGTGTAATGCCAAACATCGCATGCGTCGTCGGTGCCGCCGTCTCCGTCATATGCAGGGGCGCCTACGCCGATGAACGTGATGAAAACGTCACAAAGCGAATATTTGGAGCGGTGGGCAGCGTGCTCACCGTGGACGAGAGGGACATGGACGTCGTTACGGGACTCAGCGGCAGTGGAATTGCATTTCTTGCCGTCGTTATTGACGCTTTAGCGGACGGCGCCGTCCACGAGGGTTTGCCCCGTAGCGTAGCCGTGCGTCTCGCCGCCGAGGTGGCTGAGGGCGCCGCAAAGATGGTAATCTCGGGGAGGAGTCCGGCAGAAGTAAAAGAGCTAATAACGTCACCCGGCGGGACGACCATCAGTGGTATAAAGGCGTTAGAGGAGAGGTGCGTGCGTGCTGCCTTCATTGACGCCGTCATCGAAGCTACAAAAAGGGCAAGAGAGATTGCAAAAGCTACGGGCTGAGAGGAACTGACGCACCTGCGGAGCGGGTGGTTGTTGAGGCCGACTGAAGTCAGGAGCTTGCGCTCGTTTCGGCCCGTTGAGCTGCTTCATCGTGCCGTCACGGTGGCGGCTGACCGACCGCACCCCCGGTGGCTTGAAGCCGCTTCGGAGCTACAACACAGTATCGTCGTTGAGAATGTAAATGACTTCCGCCAATTCCTCCCAAGGCTTCCTTGGCGGCGGGAGTGTGAAGATGGGAAAGAATGCTGAAATTTTGAGAACTTAACGTTCTTCCTACCTCACCAAAGCGAAAAGCAGCCACCCCTGTAGCTCATTAGCTCTCAATTTAGTCGTCGAATTACTGGTGGCGCTCTCGCCGTCGCAACGGTCGATGGCGAGGCTTAGTTACTTACTTCGCTCGCCCCGCCTTACGGCGGTGGCATTCCGTCCCGACGTATAAATAGCCTTGCCCGGCGTCTTTGAAAATCAGGAATCAGTAGCACCCTCTCTTTAGGATAGTGGGTCCGGAGGGATTCGAACCCTCGACCGCCCGGTTATGAGCCGGGTGCTCTACCTGGCTAAGCTACGGACCCTTTTATTATTGGGATGCATTCTTGGTTAAAAAGTTATCCTCAGAACTCCTCATCAGGTATCTGCATCTTCCGCATCCAGATGCCGACGGCGTGCCGTGCCCTGTCCGGGTTTTCAAAGCAACTTTCTATGTCCTCGTCCTCAGGATTGCCTATGAACGGGTTCACCGCGCCCCTCTGGACGTCCGTAACCCACACGAGGATGTCCTCATCCAATGGAAATTCTCTGAAGAACCTTATGAACGGCAGTGGCGTCCTCTCCGTAGGGACTACCAAAACAGTCCTTTTGCCCTCCTCCAATCTCTCTTGCTCTTTTAACTCGCCCAGAAATGTGGGGATATAGTTCACCGTAGGGAGCAGGAAAAGCTTAAGATAGGTGTAGCGCTTCTCGGCGCTCATCTCCACGTGCGTATCCTTTCGCTCGATTTCTGAGACGTTGTAGCCTGCCCTCTCAAGGAAATCGCTCAGAACTTCACACATTTCATCTAAGGGTGCCCGCAGGAACGCCAGCCGCAAGAACGCTTTCTCGATTTCCTCATGCATGAAGCGGTGCGACGGCGGGCAGTAGAAAATCTCGCCTTGGTAATTCAGCTTGACATGCAGGTCTGGCGAGAACACTGAAAGCTTCTCGTGCGTCGTTATGCTCTGGAATATCAGTTCGGGGAGGCTACCTCCTTCGAGCGCCGTTTCCAGCTCCACACGGGCGTCACCGCTGAGCTTTTCTACCTCCTTGTTTATCACGAACCAAAGCTCCTCCTCCGACAGAACTTTGTGCTCCGAAATGTAAGCTGAGAGGTTGTTCAGGATTTGCAGCAGCGGCGCATTCCACGGCTCTTTCCTCCCACTTCCGCTCATCTTTTTAACATTAGCTCTTTTCTTTATTAACTTAATGCCCGGACTTGCGAGCCGCATAAAAACTATGGAAATTTCGGGCATACGAAGGGCGTTCGAGGCTGCTGGCGGCGATTTCATAAACTTGGGGCTTGGCGAACCGGACTTCGATACGCCTCCGCACATAAAGGAGGCGGCAATCGCCGCTATAATAGAGGGTTTCACCGGCTATACCTTCGGGAAGGGCATAGAGGCGCTGAGGGAGGCGATAAGCGAGAAGTTGCGTAAGGAAAACGGCATTGACGTGACGAAGGACGAGATAATAGTCACTTCCGGCGCAAGCGAGGCGCTGCACATAGCAATTCATACGTTCGTCGAGCGTGGCGACGAAGTTTTGCTCCCAGACCCTGGCTTCGTCTCTTACGCAAACCTCGTAAAACTCGCAGAAGGTAAGCCCGTGAGCGTGCCGCTGCGCAAAGAGGATCTGACAATGGACGTTGACGCCGCAAACGAATTGATTTCGGAAAAGACGAAAGCTATAATTTTAAATTCTCCTGCAAACCCTACAGGGGCGGTGATGAGCAGGGAAGGTGTGAAAGCGTTTGCGGAGCTTGCCGAGGACCACGACCTGATAATCTTCTCAGACGAGGTTTATGAGAAGATAATTTACGAGGGGAAGCACGTCAGCCCTGCGAGCTTTTACGAGAACGTAGTGACCGTGAACGCTGTTTCGAAGACGTATGCGATGACGGGCTGGCGGCTTGGTTACTTGGCGGCGCCCCGTGACTTCGTGGAGGAAATGTTGAAGATCCATCAGTATATTCAAGCGTGCGCATCCTCGGTCTCGCAAAAGGCGGCGCTCGCCGCAATCACCGGTCCGCAGGACTGCGTCACCGAGATGGTTCGAGAGTTCCGCCGCCGCCGGGACTTCGTCGTCGACGCTTTAAAAAGGCTTGGACTGATGTTTGTGAAGCCGAGAGGGGCGTTTTACGTTTTCCCGGAAGTGGAGGACGAAGAAGGTTTCGTGGAAGCCATGAGGCAGCGAGGCGTCATCGTGACCCCCGGCTCTGCATTCGGGAAGTTCGGGAAAAAACACGTGCGAATGTCCTACGCTGCGAGCATCGAAGACCTGAAAGCGGCGTTTGAGCGCATGAAAGGCGTTGTTGGAGGAAAAAGGCGCTCTCCCTTTAACCACTCCAGTTTGAAAAGAGGGTATTTCATGTAGTAAAGCATTTTGCGCTCTACATCTCAGCATTTAAACAGTTTCATTCTTTTTTATGCGCAATTTATTGCTTTTTCAACTTTTCAATCTTTTCGCCTCATTCGAATTTACTTTATTTTTTGCTATATAATAATTTTACGTGCCTATACAATACTATTCTCTCTCGTGAGACCTTCGTAATTTATTGTTTGAACCTATCCTGATAAAAGATTCAAAAAATAAAAAAGTGAAATTCTTTTAGTTTGGTGTTTTTATTCTTCTGTTGTTTTCTTCATCTCTTTTGCAATGTCTATCTCTTACTGCACCCCTTCTCTACTAGGACTATAAAGCCAGTATGCGACATCTGTATCCAAGACTTTGCCACTTGCATCGCGCAACCGCACATAGAAGACATTGCCAAAAGGCGTTGGACCCCAATTCGGAATGGGGAAGCTGAAATCGACTGTGTCATCGTAGCCTGCCGGTATTGGAGCGGACATCACGGGAACCCAAACGCCATACTGAGGAACCCCCCAATACCATTGGAACATTACGCTGTTTTCCGTTGGATTTGCGATGGCCAGTGTGATGGTCATTACGTCGCCAGGGGAGTATTTGAATTTGTCCGTTTCAATGGTGACTGTTGGCTCTTCTGATATGCAACTCACGTCAATTTGGTAGATCATCCCTTCATCAAATGAAGCACACCACAGATACTCACCGTCCCATGCTAAACTGTCTGGACGAGAGCACGGCGCTTCGAAAGAGGAGACCACTTCGCAATTCGACGGGTCGAGTTTGAAGATACAACTGGTCCCAGATAACCACAGATATTCACCATCATAGGCTAATCCAGCGGTTTGGGCTTGTCCGGTTCCTTCAGGGACATTGAACTCTGCCACTATTGAACCATCGACAGGGCTTATTTTGTATATTTTTTGGGAAGGGTATCCACATACCCAAAGATAGCTACCGTCCCACGCCAGATCACTAGGATATCTATCAGGGCTTGGAATGGTCGAAATTATTGAACAATCCGACGGACTTAACTTGTATATTCCCCCTCCGTAGGAGTCTGCTTGCCAGAGATGGGTCCCATCATAAGTTAGACCGCCATAACCATTATACTGAGCTGTCGGAGGCGTGTATACCCCTAGCACTGAACCATCTACGGGGTCTAACTTGTATATCCCACCTTCCAACATGTAGGAAGACATCCACAGATTGCTGCCATCCCACGCCAAACCATTTGGTTGTGTCCCTTCAGGGGCAGGAAAGGATCTGACCACATTACCAGTTGCTGAACTCACCGACACGCCTATAACCTCTAATAAGACTATGCAAACCGCCAATGCTAGGCATTGTTTTTTCCACTTCATTTTTCCATTTTCACCTCCTTTCCTACTTTTTATCTGTAGTGACTTCTTCGAGACAAAAATACGAGAAATTATATAAAAAACTATGCTCATCGTTCGTCCCAATCACTATTTCTATTCAGGGTTCGTTGGCTCATAGTTAGTCTTTGGCAAGAGCTCGACCTTCGAGCATGCTTTGCCTTACGCCCCTTCCCTCGCCGAGCATAATCCTCCTGCTCACACCTTCTTCCCATCCTCTAAGAAGGACATGTGTGTGAGCAGCGGTAACTTCTTAATCCCATGTGCGAAAAAGAGAGCAATGCCAAAACGTCTTGTCATTAAGGATTTGGAGAGATGCGTCGGCTGCGGGTTATGCATGTATGCGTGTGCGAGGCGGAGCGCCAAGAGTCCGGAAATCGGAATAGACCGTTCCGGCATTCTGACGACGAGCCTGAGCGGCTTCGAGCGGGGCGCCACCGTCATTTTCTGCAGGGCTTGTGAGGAGCCGCCGTGTGTTCAAGTCTGCCCTACTGGCGCCTTAACGCCAAGACGGGATGGCGGGGTATCTTACAAGGAGGAACTTTGCATAGGCTGTGGAAACTGCATAAGGGCATGTAACATCGGCGCCATTTTCGAGCGTAGCGATGGAAAGCCGGCGGTCTGCGTTCATTGCGGGTATTGCGCGAAGTTCTGCCCGCATGGTGTTCTTGCTTTCGAGGAGGTGCCCGCATGAGGGCAAGGACCAAAGTTCTGAAAATAGACCTTTCGAGGTATAAATACGAAGCCGAGGACAGGAGCGAGCTCTTTGAGAAGTGGCTGGGGGGCGTAGGCGTCGCCGTCCAGCTTTTGAGGGAAGAAATAGATGTCAAAGCCGACCCTCTGGGTGAGGATAACGTCATCGTCTTCGCCATCGGACCCTTCACGCCCGCATATCCTTTAGCATCGAAGACGGTTGCGCTCTTCAAAAGTCCGCTCACTGGGAACCTGGGGGAGAGTCACGCCGGTGGCAGGACGGCGACGAGCATTGCAAACGCAGGCTATGGCGCCATAGTGATAAAAGGGACGAGCAAGACGCCCGTCTACGTCGTCGTGAACAACGAAAAGGTATATTTCAGGGACGCCAGGGGCATCTGGGGCATAAAAAGCTCGCCGACCGCCGGCAGGATAATAGCCGAACGTGAAAAAGGGCGGGGTATGCGGACGATCATGCGGATAGGCGGTGCCGGCGACAATCTTGTGAGATATGCATGCGTCACGACCGAAACATACAGGCACTTCGGACGGCTTGGACTCGGCGCGGTCTTCGGGAGCAAGAAGCTAAAAGCGCTCGTCGTCATCGGACGTGGCTCATATAAGCCTGCAGACGCTGGCGGCTACCGGAAGGTTTACGAAAAGATTTTCAGGACGGCTCTGGAGTCCGACGTGATGAACAAATACCACTTGTTGGGCACGCCTGTGAACGTAAACCCGCTGAACGAGCTCGGCGCTCTCCCGACAAGGAACCTGAAGGCTGTGAGGTTTGAGAGGGCGGAGGAAATAAGTGGGGAGGCGTTCGCAGAATTTAACCTCGGGCGACGGATCGGCTGCAGCCACTGCCCTATCGCTTGCATTCACATCGCCGTTCTTCGTGAGCCTTACGAGGGAGCACCCTATTTTTACAAAACGACAATGATTTCCTACGACTACGAGCTGATATATGCGCTTGGCACGATGCTCGGCATAGGCGATCGTGACTGTCTTCTTAAGCTGATACATCGGGCGGAGGTCTATGGGCTGGATGCGATGAGCACCGGCGTCTGCCTGGCGTGGGCGACGGAAGCCCTCGAAAAAGGTTTAATTTCGGAAAAGGAAACCTTGGTAAAGCTGCAGTTTGGCGACCACGATGCGTATTTGAGGGCTATGGACTTTCTGGTAGACCAACCAAATGATTTTTACAAGCATCTTGCGCAGGGTGTCGAGAAAACCTCCGACGTTTACGGCGGTAAGGAGTTTGCGCTGGCGTTTGGCGGGAACGAGATGCCGGGGTATCACGTGGGCTATGCCACGCACCTTGGCTACTTAATGGGCTTGCGACATAGCCACCTTGATAACGCTGGCTACTCCCTCGACCAGAAAATTGAAGGTGAGATGACGCCTAGGGAGGTCGTGGACTCGCTGGTCAAGGAGGAGATGTGGAGACAGGTGCTTTCCAGCTTAGTTGTGTGCTTTTTCGCCCGTGGCGTTTATAAACCGGAGACCGTCGTTGAGGCTTTTAAGCCGTTGGGCGCCGAGACGAGTGAGGAGAAGCTGCGGGAGCTTGGCAGGGAGATTTACGTAGAGAAGTTGAAGCTAAAAATGGACATGGGCTTCACCTTAGATTCACTGAGGCTTCCGAAGAGGATATTCGAGACGGAAACTCCGCACGGCATGCTAAAAGAAGAGTTCTTCAAGGAGGCATTGGACTATTACGCGCATAAAATTAAGGAGTTAACAGGCTGAAAAGAATATAAAAAGGCTAATCAATACCTAAACCGCTCACCCAGCCATTTTTCAACGACTTCTTTCGTGAGTTTTCGCTCTATCGTCGCATACAGGACGTTCACGACGCCTAAAAGCTCGCCCCGCCGCACGAACCCATTGCTTATCGGATGAAATAGCGCCTCCTCGAAAACTCTTTTGTCCTCAATGAGTTTCGGCTTGCCGACGCCGACGAGTGCAGGCACGAAGCCAAGGGCGTGCCGCATCACCGAGCACGGCATTATTATCGCCCGCTCCGGGACCTCGATCTTCTCAATCTTGATGCTGATGACATCGTTCGCCTGCACCTCTTTGTCCTCGCTCGCAATAATCATCTGCCACTCGCCCCTGGGACCGGCGCTGTAGCTGTAAGGGTATGCTTCAGTAACGAGCCGCTCCGTCTTCCCACCGACTTCGTCTTTCCAATAAACAAGCTCTATCTTTGGCATGAGGATAGAATTAAAAAATTTGTTTTTAAACTTTACTCAACGCCCGGGTCGGGATTTGAACCCGAGTCGGAGCCTCGACAGGGCTCCATGATAGGCCCCTACACCACCCGGGCATTGTTTGAGAATTGATGGTGGGTTAATAAATAAACTCATGCTCTCTCCTCACCGCATCCGCAATTTTCGGCTCATCCCCCCGGGGGCATTCGCCCGCGCTGTTCCCGTCTTTTTTTCCTTTTGTGCCGTTTGGGATTGTATGGGCAGGAATAACAATACATCTTCATCTGGCAGTTGAGACACCGCCCTTTGTCCTCTTTTTCCATTTAAGGGTATTTTTATCACTCTAAAATATTTTGTCTCTTTTCTGCTTATAGCAACAGGTAGCGACACCTTTTTTGCCTGCGGCAACCAATTAAAACGGGGAGGTAGAATGCGGTCTTTCATCGCCATTGACCTATCTGACGAGTTAAGGGGTGAAGTAGCGGGAATACAAAAGGAGTTTCAGTTTTTAAAAGGCGTTAAGCCCGTGAAGCCAGAGCAGGCGCATCTGACGTTGAAGTTCCTGGGCGAGGTGCCGGAGGGCAGGGTGAACGCCTTAAAAAGAGCTTTGGATGGGGTGCGAGCAGCATCTTTCGAGCTTCGGCTGCGGGGCGTAGGCGTCTTCCCCAACACACGACGCATACGAGTCATATGGGTTGGCGTCGAGGATTCTGCAGCGCTTAACACTTTACATGCGGAAATTGAGGCGAAACTTGAGAAGTTAGGGTTCAAAAGGGAGCCGCTGAGCCCGCACGTGACGCTGTTCAGGGTGAAAAGCATAAGTGGGGGGGAAAAGGAGCTCGCGTTGAAGAAACTTGAGGAGCTTTCCGATAAGGACTTTGGGGGGATGCACGTCAGTGAGGTGAAGCTAAAGAAGAGCACGCTCACGCCGAAGGGACCAATATACGAGGATGTGCACGTCAAGACTTTGGGCAGGGAAGGATGAAAAGGAGACACACATTAGCGGATTTCCTACATTTCGAAGATGATGTAGAAACTGAGGAGCGGTCTGCGAGGCTCGGAGCCTCCGAAGCTGAAGGCAGCATGAGCGTCAAGAGCGGTGAGGGCGTGACGCCCGCCGCCGATGCGGAAGCAGGGACACTGGAGCGTCGCCTTGACGTTCAAATTTTCACGGTCGGGGCGCTCACTAAGTATATAAAAGACGTGCTGGAGGGTGACGAACTTCTCAACGACGTCTACGTCAGAGGCGAGGTCTTGAACTTCAGGCAGCCGACCTCTGGACATATGTATTTCACGCTTAAGGACGAGACCGCCGAGCTCGAATGCGTGATGTTCCGCCGTGACAACGTAAGTCTCAGTTTCATCCCCGAAGATGGCATGAAAGTCATAGCCCGTGGCAGCATTGGCGTTTACGAGCGCCGTGGCAGATACGAGCTTTACGTGCGCGAGCTGCAAAAAGAAGGTTTGGGCGAGCTATATCTCGAATTTGAGAGGCTTAAAGAAAAACTTAAAGGCGAAGGTCTTTTTGATGCCGCCCGCAAGCGTCCGCTGCCAAGATTTCCAAAGCGCATCGGCATAATCACGTCGCCGACAGGCGCTGCGATTCGGGACATGCTGAAGATAATAAAGAAGAGGTATCCAAACGTCCACGTTTTGATAAGCCCGGTGAAGGTGCAAGG